>VGOP01000007.1 GCA_016875875.1 Chloroflexota bacterium
GCCTGGAGAATAGACTATAATGAAAACAGGCCGCATAGTTCGTTGAAATACTTAAGCCCCATGGAGTATGCTAAATACGACCAGAAAACTCTAATTCATAGTTTCCTATAAAATGGGGTAGGGTCAATGATATGCCAGCAAGATTTTGCGGGAGAGAGCAGGTCTTCTATGTTTTCCATGTCTCAAATTGAGAGGAGTTAAGATATATCAGTGGCTTAGGCAAGATCATCTATATCCCAATCCCGGTTGATTAGGCGGCTTGACAATCTAGATAGTTGAAATTTATCTTTGAAGTCCCTAATGACCTGCTCGGCATTGAAGTCTTTGCATGAGAAAACGTCAATATTGATATAGCGGCGTTCGACGAAAGTATGAATGCTGATATGACTCTCTGCGATAAAGACGAAGCCAGAGATTCCCCAGTCTTCGGGTTTGGAGCCGGTGTATCTAAAAACAAGCGGAGACGAAATCTTTGTCATTCCAATCCGGACAGGATAGGAATCCAGTAGTTGATAGATGAATTGCTCATCCTGCATTAGTTTTGGATTGTCTCCGTAGCCATCAATAACCAGGTGCATGGTTCTCCCTAAATCAAGCTTTTCCTTAGTTCGAAAAGTGCTGTCGTGACCGCTCTTTGTTTTACTTGTAGTCGGTTACCAGGATAGTTTCTAGCAAAACTCTGCCTGCGCTGCCCGTCGTCGAGGCCAACAAAGATGGTA
This sequence comes from Chloroflexota bacterium, assembly GCA_016875875.1. Taxonomy (NCBI): domain Bacteria; kingdom Bacillati; phylum Chloroflexota; species Chloroflexota bacterium. The sequence goes on from VGOP01000007.1 coordinate 720, forward strand.
CCGATTGGTTGCCCCTCGATTTCCGCAGGTCCCATAACTCCAGTGAGTCCGACACCGATAGATGTCCCCAGTTTTTCTCTAGCTATTGTTGCCATAGCTTCAGCTGCCTCGCTGCTGACGGTTCCACACCGAGAGATAAGCTGCTGGTTAAGTCCAAAGGCCGTCCTGGTTTCATCAGTATAGGCAACAAGGCCTCCCCTAAAATATCTAGAGCTTCCCGGAACATTCGTGACGACGTTGGCTAGATAACCACCAGTGTAGGATTCCATAGTAGCCAGGCTCAATTCTTTTGCTCTAAGCAAGGCTCCAACAAGGTTCTCGAGAGTGTCAGAATCAACTCCCCATATATAATCATTTAAGATTGCCCTAAGGTCAGCTTCACGTTGGGTAATAAGCTCTTGTGCCTTGCTTTTGGTGTTTGCTTTGGCTGTGATGCGTAAGTAAATGCCATCAATTTTAGCGTATGTGGCCAAAGTCGGGTTTGTGGCGGGAAGGAAAGGACTTGCTCGTTCGTCTATTTCCGCCTCAGTAAGGCCGAAAGTCTTAAGTGTTTTGGAAACAATGACAGCATTAGCTATTTTCTTTTGCAGTCTGGGTATTATTTCTTTTGTCCACATTAATTCCATCTCGCGTGGTGGGCCGGGCATGGTGATAACTATTCGATTATCACGTTCTATCCACCAACCGGGCGCAGTACCTCGAGGATTCCGGATAATTTTTGCTGAGGGAATTATTGTTGCTTGCTTGATATTGCTTGGCGGCATTTCTATTTTATAGTAGCTGAATAGCTCTTCAAATTTCTGGACTAGAGTGTGGTCAATCGCTAGCTCCTCTCCGAGAAAATCTGCGATAGCTTCGCGAGTGATATCGTCTTGTGTAGGCCCTAAACCACCAGTAGTGATGATGATGTCAGATCTCTGCCAAGCTTGCTTCAGGGTCTCGATTAGTCTGTGCTGGTTGTCACCGACTGTGGATATGAAGTTAAGGTCAAGCCCGAGCAAAGGTAGTTGGCTGGCAAGATAAGCGGAGTTTGTGTCAGTTATCTCCCCTAGAAGAAGTTCAGTGCCAATTGAAATTATCTCTGTCTTCATGTTGAATAATGCTCAGGAAATCAACATTTGATTGTTGAGATTCCTAGGTATTTTTCTACCAGTGCCATTGCACAGTATTTGCCACACATACTACAAGTTGGCCCGGTAGGGGTGTATTTATTGTGAACTAGCCGAACTTTTTCGGGGTCTAGTGACAGCTCAGCTTGTAATCCCCAATCGAGGTTCTTTCTAGCCATAGACATTTTTCTGTCCCACTCGCTTGCTCTCTTTGTGCCTCTAACAATGTCAGCAGCATGGGCGGCAATGCGCGAAGCTATCACACCTATTTTTACATCTTCAACGTCTGGTAGCGAGAGATGTTCTGCAGGTGTGACATAACACAGAAAATCAGCCCCTGAGGCGGCGGCAATGGCGCCGCCAATAGCAGCAGTTATATGGTCGTATCCGGCAGCAATGTCAGTTACCAGGGGGCCGAGGACATAAAATGGAGCTCCGTGACAAAGGCTTTTTTCTAATTGAACGTTAGTGACAATTTGATCCAGCGGTAAATGTCCTGGTCCCTCTACCATTGTTTGTACGCCAGCTTCTCTAGCTTGTTCCACTAGCTCACCTAGGGTAATCAGTTCTTCAATTTGAGCCCGATCGGTAGCATCAGCTATGCTGCCTGGACGCATACCGTCACCCAGACTTAGAGTCACGTCAAACTTACGGGCTATGTCTAATAAACGATCAAAATATTCGTACAGTGGGTTCTCATGGTCGTTGTATAACATCCAACCGATAAGAAATGCGCCTCCTCGGGAAACAACATCGGTCAGCCTACGCTGATGTTTTAGCCGTTCGATAGCTGCTCGATTAACGCCACAATGAACAGTCATAAAATCTACACCGTCTTTAGCCTGCTGCTCAATCACAGCGAAGATTTCGTCTATAGTCATGTTTACTATTGCACCACGTCGTTCAATAGCTTCAATTCCTGCCTGATATATAGGCACAGTGCCTACCGGCAGAATGCTGGCAGCTATTATATCTTGGCGGATGGCTGAAATGTCACCACCGGTGCTCAGATCCATAACCGCATCAGCACCAAATTGGATGGCGATGCGCAATTTCTCCAATTCACTGTCTGTATTGCCGTAATCTGATGAAGTGCCAATATTGGCGTTAATCTTAACAGTGAGTTCCTTGCCAATGCCGCAGGGAACCAGGTTGGCGTGATTAACATTGGCGGGGATTACGATTTTGCCTTCAGATGCGTATTGCTGTATAATTTCTTGGCTTACGTCTTCCTGTTGAGCTATCTGCTTTATTTGGGGTGATATGATACCCTGTTTTGCCAAATCTAGTTGTGTCATTTTATCTCCCAAAGAAAAAAACCAAGTGCTCTAGTAACCACTACTAAACCCTTGGTTCAATTTACCGCTTCCCTACGCTTGTATTACCAAGGTCAGGTTCTGACGGTTCTCCGCAATAACGGAGTCTCAGCCCGGATTATTTTCCCCGGACACCCCTAGCGGTTAACTAAAAGCTTTATTCACTATATCATATAATAACAACAAGAAACAAGCAAAGTTTGGTCGGACCTGATTATTGTCTAATGAATTCCCTTTTGGTCCTCTGCATCCGCCAGTTTAGCATTCCTCCTACCACTATTGCGGCGATAAGAATTATCAGAATGACTAGTGAGAAAATGAGGACTTGATTAGACATTGGAATTACTTCAAATTCCTGAACCTCTGACCATGGGCTTTCGTTGCCAATGTCATCTACAGCTTTAACTCTCCAACTGTAGCTGTCTTGAGTCAGGATGTCATTCTTTGATAAGGCATACTTTGAGTCAACTAAATTTTCCTTCAATAGAGCCTGCGATGAGAAGTCGTCACCACGGGCAATCTGTAAGGTATAACTTACCTCGTCTTCGGCGTTAATATCTGACCAATCAAAAGTGGCTGTAGGTGCCCCAAAGCCCCGATGCCTAGAATCTCTGAAGGCGATAATTTCGATTAGGAATTTAGCAGTTCTAAGAAACACGTCGCCCATTGAATCAAAGGTTGCCAATTTAGCTCTCTGCTCGGGGGATGATAGCGTTGGTGTAGGCGGGGCGATTTTATGTGTGGTAAATATAGCCTGAGCCGAATTGCCAGTGCTTCCCGTAGCTTTTACTTTGTTGTCTTTGATTCTGATTTGAGGAGCCTCAAAAGCGGCACTAAAGCTACCTGTGTTGTCGGCAATGGCTTTTGCATCGAGAGTCATCCCCTCAAAGCTTAGGGTTATTGTTTCACCATTGTTGAAACCTGTCCCGCTGACAGTTATCTTGGTCCCCTTGTTCCCTGAGGCTGGCTGCAGCTCAAGATGTGGAACTACGTCAAAAATTGTGTCGGGAACAATTCCTCTCGGTGTAAAACTGCTGCCGTAGACACCGATTGTATGGTTGCCTTTGGTTGAAGGCGGGATGCTTAGTGTGGTACTCCAACTACCATCGGCCTCACCTACTATATTGCACACGATGATTTCGCCATCCCAGGTTATGGTAATGCCGTCCTCACCGGTTCGAAAGCCAAAACCATCGATCTTAATTTTTGTGCCCACTGGCCCTGCGGTTGGTTCGACTTTTGCAGCTGGAGCTACGATGAATCGGTGTTCACCTATTTCCGACGCATCGGTTGAGCTACTGAAAGCACTGATAGAGTGCTCACCATTATTCGTTTCGGGTACATCAAAATTGATGCTCCATATGCCAAGGTGATTGGCATTTGTAGAAGTGGGTAGGACAGTATTGTCCCATGTTATCTTAATATCCTTTTCGAAGGCAGCGAAGCCGTTCCCGATAACTGTAACTGGTGTATATTTTCGACCAATGCGTGGCACAATTTCTATGCCTGGAAGCACAGTAAATGTAGCTGAAGCCGTACTGCTAGCCCAATTACTGTCATCTGTAATTTCAATGATGTGGTTGCCCCTGAAAGAAGGTGGAATTTTTAAATTGCACTTTAGTTCACCTGTTTCGGATATGGGTATCTTGCTAAGTATAGTCTGGTTATCCCACTGGATGGTAGCTAAGCGGCCTGAGAAGCCGTTACCCTCGATCAGTATAGATGTACCAACGGCGCCTGAGGTTGGGGCTATGGTAACGTTAGTGGCATGGACGGGGATAGGAGATGACAGGAATAACGATGGGAGGATGATGGTAGTTAAAGCTAGGAAAAACAGTAAACTTCTATAATTCATTAATTTTGTCCTCCTGTCACCTGGAAGCGAGGCTAAAGCCAACTCCAAGAATTGAATGTATTAGCAGATGTTATTGTTGAAAGCGTAGTTTATATTGCCATGGAGAAAAAATCAAATCTAACCTTGAAAATTGATACGTGATTGTCGAGTGGTTCAAATATGCGAAATAAGCGGCTTGACACAGTGAACCTTATGTTGATAGACTTTTTGAAGTGGGGAATGTTTTGGTGGGCGGGACTTCGTTAGCATGGCCCCGTGGTGTAGCGGTCTAACATGCCACCCTGTCACGGTGGAGATCGTGGGTTCGAATCCCATCGGGGTCGCTTTTTATTTAGCTGTGAGTCGTTCCCAAGGAATAGAGTGATTGCCTATGATTTTTCCCCTTGGCTCAATTTGGAAGTCGGCTTAAAATTGTTTAACTTTCTGTTTTGGTTCCAAGTATTACGAGATGTCGCCGGAAGCTGTCCTTGCTATTGAGATCGACCAAGCACTGTGTGACAGCTGTGGCTTGTGCGTAGATTTCTGTCCTGTTAAAGTTTTTGTTCAGGAAGATGGTAGTGTAAAGGTGGCTAAAATAGAAGCCTGCTATGTGTGTGATTCATGCGTAGACTTGTGCCCTAAGAGTGCCATAAAAATCATTAGCGTGTAGAATTCTAATGTACGAAAGGAGGTTTTGAGATGCCGGATGTTTTAATGACCCACGAAGAGTTGAATTTTAGAAGAGAGTTCAGAGGGTTTCTCAAGAAGGAAATAGTTCCGCTAGGTCTGGCAGAAAAACAGGAAAGAGACGAGATAGATTTTCCCACTGAGCTGGTCAGAATTTTGGGGAAGAAAGGCTATTTCGGGATGTGCTTGCCTGAAAAATATGGGGGTAAGAACCGCGGACTTGTTTATGAAATCATAAAGAGCGAGGAGTTAGCCTATGTTGGTCCTGCTCTAAGCTGTCCCGGGTGCTCCACTGGGTGGGTCGGTAACGCAATCTGCGAGTATGGGACTGAGAAGCAAAAGAAAGATTACGTTATTCCTGTATCTCAAGGCCTGAAGGTGGCAGCTATTGCTATGACAGAGCCCGGAGCCGGCTCCGATATCAATAGTTATAAGACTAAGGCAATATTAAATGGTGATTTCTATACCGTTACCGGTGAGAAGCGCTTTCAAGTTGGAGGCTTAGGTGCAGACTTCTTTCTCACTTTTGCCATTACCGACACAAATAGGCCAGCACTAAAAGGTGGACTTTCTGCCTTTTTAATTGACCGGGAGATGGGGATAGAGGTTGTAGAAAAGTTCAGAATGATGGGCTATCACGGTGCAGGTGTGTCCCATTCGATTATGAAGAGCATCAAGGTTCCGAAGGAAAGCATCCTGGGCAAAGAGGGAGACGGCAGTGGGGTTCTGGACACCATTTTAATATGGGAGAGGCTGAGCACTGCCGCAGGGGCGCTTGGGGGAGCCAGGCGCTGCATAGATGAAGCTATCAAATATTCCCTTGAACGTGAGGCTTTTGGCGTCACTTTGAGTCGAATCCCCACGGTTTATAACATGGTGGCTGATATGATTATAAAAAGGGATGCTATTTCTACCATGATTTTGAGGGGATGCAGACTGGTGGATAAATATGGTCCTAAAGCCATGAAGGAGATTGCCGAGGCAAAGTACCTGGCTGGAGAAATGGGGTATCAGATTGCCGATATGGCTCTTCAAGTGCTGGGAGGGATTGGTTATACGAATAAATATCCCATAGAGTCTTATGTGCGGTTTGTGAGGTTGGGAAGAATTGCTTCGGGAACCTCGGAGATCATGCAGTACATCGTCCAGAGGGACACCTACAAGGAAGTATTGGGACGGAAAGAGGCAATTAGCGGCTCAGTGTCTTGACAGACCTTGGTCGAAATTAACTCAGATTTCGTAATTCTGCCCTTAGTAACTTACCCAGAAGGTTCTTGGGCAAGGAATCTATGAATTGCACTTTTTTCGGTGTCTTGAAGCTAGGTAGATGTTCTTTGCAAAAGGCGATTATTTCCTCTTCGTTAGCTTGCTCTCCTGGCTTGAGAACCAAGAAAGCCTTTATCTCTTCGCCGTAGACCTTATCAGGTATGCCGATAACTCCTGCATCGGCAACTTTGGGATGCAGACAAAGAATTTCCTCTACCTCCCGAGGTGATACATTTTCTCCTCCCCGGATTATAATGTCCTTTTTACGGTCGGTGATGTAGATATAGCCGTCTTCATCAATATAGCCTATATCGCCTGTGTAAAGCCATCCGTCTTTGATGGTTTGGGTTGTCTCTTCAGGTAGGTTCCAGTAGCCTTTCATCAGCGTAGGGCCTTTTACTACGATCTCTCCTCGTTGTCCGGGTAGAAGTTCCTGACTGTTCTCGTCGAAGATCTTTATTGTATTGCATTTCAATAGACACTTGCCGATGGAGCCGTACTTAGGCGGGAATTCAGCTGGCTGTCCTGCGGTAGTGGCACCTGACTCGGTCAGTCCCCAGCCCTCTCTTATATCGACTCCAATCTTTTGCTTCCACCTTAGAGCGACTTCCACAGGAAGCGCTGCTCCGCCAGAATTGCATTCTTGAAGTGAACTTAAATCGTATTTGTCTAGGTCGGGGAAGTCCAGTATCTGGACATACATGGTGGGAACTGCTGCCATGTGAGTAACACGGAATGCCTGGATGCTCTTCAGTGCCTCCTCAACATTCCACCACCTGAGTACGACGGCTTTTCCTCCTACAAGAGATCCCACGTTGCTGAATGCAATGCCATAGGAGTGTGATAGAGGCAGCACACCCAGGCTGACCCCAGTCCGATTAACACCGGTGACGCAGCGTGTTTCATCGATGGGTTTAAGTGCTCTGGAGTCTATGGATTGGCTTGTTTGTCGTAGGGTAACGGGACGGTGGATAAGGACATATTCATAGAAAGACAAGGCATTGATGTAAAGGGAATAGTGAGTTTGCATTACACCTTTAGGCTGTCCTGTGGTGCCGGCGGTATATATCAGGGCGGCAACATCGTCATTGTCGGTCTCTTCTATTACTAGTTCGTCTGAGCTTTGCGACATTAGTTCACTGTAGGAGATAGTGCCAGGAACATCATCTTTGTCAGTCAAGATGATGTGTTTCAAGTCTGGAGCATGCTTCTGTGCCTCTATAATCCAGCCTAAATAATCTGAGCTAGTAAGGAGGGCTTTTGCTCCACAGTCGCGGTATATGTAGGCAGCCTGCTCAGGCCTAAGTAACGGATTCAGTGGGACAACAATGCCGCCTATTTTGTATATGGCTGGAAATGCTGAGAACACCGGTGGGCTATTGGGCATCTGTATTGCTACCCGATCGCCTTTGCCAATGCCCAGAGCTTTCAGCGCATTGCCCAGTCGGTTAGCATTGCGGTTCCCCTCAGTGTTGGTGTACCATCTACCTTCGAAGTAGACGCTTTCATATTCGCCAAATCTCTTGATGTTATCCTCGATCAGACTGCCGATGTTCATAATTTCTTCCCTTCAAGCCTGCTTTTCCACTTTCAGTTGGCGACAAGGCTCAAAGCAGACTTAGCTTTTTGAAGATTGATAGTACACTTGTGGCTTTGAGCCGTCAAGCCCACAGTGAATAAGCCATTATGGGGTGCATCGGGAAGCGCAGGGCTAGAGATGGCTGAAGGGCTTAGTGTTGTACACGATTAGGTTGCTATGTCTTTTATCTTTTCACCCTTCTTTTTGTCAAGGTGAACAGCACAGACAGCATAGCATTTGGCGCACCAGGCTGGTTGTGCACCTACCTCACGCTCCAGATAAGCCTGAGCTGGGTGTTTTCTAGCGAGATAACTGAACATCTCCTCAGTGCTCGGCCTGGTCTCGGGCAAGGTAAATTCTGTCATGGCGAAGGTCCCCTTACTTGTCAGACCACCACAGCCGAAGATACACCGCCATTTAGTAACATGCCCGGATGCTAATTCCATCCCATCCATGTGGAAGGTATCAAGCCTGTCTGCTGTAAGTGCCTGGGTAGGGCAGATATTGACACACATGTTGCAGTGGTCGCAAATTTGATGCTTGACTAATGGGTCGGGGTTTAATGGAGCATCGGTGATAATGCTCACCAGCTTTTGTTTGCCGCCGAATTCTGGAGTGAGCAAAAGCTGGTGTTGGCCTAGCTCACCCATTCCGGCGGCTACGGCAGCGTGGCGATGGCTAATCCCCCAGCGGAACAAGGGGTCTCTGGGGGCATTAGCTGGTATAGGGCAGGCTTCATAGCCCTGTCTCTCGATAAGATTGGCTAAGTGGAAGGCAATCATGTCAAGCTCGGCATTAATTGTCTTTAATGCATAGCTTTGGTATGTATAAACCTCTTTTCCTTTGGCTACACAGCGCAGGATACCCAGCGGCACCCGCATAGCTACTACCACAACGGCTTGTGCCTGTGGAATATAGAACCTTGGGTGACGATTATCGGGGGCCTCCTCGAAGCGGCTCACTGGTGCAACTCCCACCAGGTCAGCCCCTTTCTCCCTAGCGAGTTCTTTTATTTTCTGTGTCAACTTGGTCATACTTGGAGTAACCATTCTCTGTCTCCTTTACCTTATATATAAATATATAATATATGACAACAACTGTTGTAAGGTGCAATTTGTAGCATCTATGATTCGCCGCTGTTTCTCATCCGTCAACGTAAGCGTTTATTGACTGACTGGCTCAGGCGGCAGCCAGAGCAGCTTGGATTTCCTTTCTGGAAAACTCGGATGTTTCATGTATCAGTCTGGCCTCCAGCACTTGTCTCGCTTGGCTGCCTCCGATTTTACCTAGGGCCCAAGCAACGTAGCCACGCACCAGCTCTTCAGGGTCTTGCATTGCCTGGGCGAGGTCAGGGATATAAGCGGGATCGCCTGTATTCCCGATGGCAATGGCGGCGTTTCTCTGGAAGTATTTCTTGTGCCTGATGTAGTTGTACATCAGCGGTTGTACTCCTTTGGTGTAGTACTCATCAGTGAGATTCAGAAGCTTAGTGAGCTCAAAATCTTTTGCCATCTTGGTCAGGAACTCATTCTCGGGCAGCTTTGCCTTTAACCTCTTCTGGTTTCGGGGGCATACTTCTTGACAGATATCGCAGCCGTGAATCCATGTGCCCATCTTCTCTCTGATGTCAGGTGGTATGTAGCTGGTGACGCCTCCGGGGTAGTTATCTTGGGTCATAAAGGTATTGAAGGCGATGCAACGGCGTGGGTCCATCTTCATAGGTTCGTAGAGTGACCCCGTGGGGCAAGCTTCGATGCAAGCAGTGCATTTAGGTGGGCACTTGACCTTTAGGATGGACTCATCGTAGTCGAGTTCAGCATCAACCACGAAGGCGGTGATGAGGATGAGCGATCCTATATTATCAGCGAAGGCGAAGGTATTTTTCCCGTAGGTGACAATTCCAGTCCGGGCTGCAGCTAGCCGTTCTGGAAGAGACAATCGTTCGGCTACTTGACAGCCATTTTTCTCTAGAAAGTCCCGCATCAGTTGTCGTCGTGCGCCGTTAATGCGAGTTCGTGGTGTTAAGTAGCCTCTGCCTAAGTAGTGCCGACCTATCTTGCCTAAGAGCTTCTCGGGGAAAGACTCCCTGGAGAAGTCGTGCACCAGGGCTATGATGGATTTAGCTGTTGGCATGACGCTCTTAGGGTCAGCGCCTATGAGCGGCTGAAAGGTGCTCTCAATGTACCAGCGATACATGTCACGTCGCGCGTTGAGTTCAGCAACGTAATCTGGGAAGCCGTCTGCAGTAGTAATGCCTACTCTACTATAGCCCAGGTCAAGGGCAAAATCTTTTATGTCTTCGCTTAATGACATTGTCTATAGAACCCTCCGCTTCTGTATCAGGTAATTAACATTTTCATTTACTGTTCTGCTGCTGTTAGCGCTGTCTTTGGTGGCCTGCAAATCGCTCATGTACTGCATAATATAGTCGCGTCCAGTCACTGGCGGATCATGGATAACTGCACGGCGTTCTAGCACCAGTGACTTTGTAGGGCATTTGTAGGCACACACGCCGCAGCCGATGCAGAAGTCAATATTGGCTGCGGATACTTTGCCAGTTTTATTCTTCAACTCTTTCTCGCCTGGCACTATGGTGAGTCTATCTTTGGCTCCAGGGAAGTCTTCTAGGTGGAGCGCTTCCATGGGGCAGCGCTTGACGCATAAGCCACAGCCGATACAGGTGTGCGAGTTGGTTTGAATGTGGTAGTTAGATGGGGTCAGGCTCATGGAATGTTTCAGTTTATGGAATGCCTCGAACCATATGCAGCAACATTTGCAGCAATTGCAGATGGTATCTGGTCTCTCCTGTTGGTTATCTATTGCATGAACTAATCCGACTTCAGCACACTGGCGTAGTATGTCTTCAGTTTCCTGCCGTGTGATCTCGCGACCCATACCATTTTCCACGATATAGTGGCCGAGCGTGCCGAAATGAAGACAGACCTCGGTGGGATACTCACAGTTGGGGAAGTCAGGGTCGAGATTTTTACGGTGCTTGCAAGGACAGGTGGTGACCACAAAATAATCTTGGGAATCCAGCACTTTGATTACCTCTTCGTAAGGCAAGACCTGTTTGGTGTCCTCGATTGTCTCTTGAATGGGCAGCACTCGCAGTCCTTTTGCTTGTGTATGCTTGTACTGTTCAAAACCGCCATGGTAGTAATGCTGATTGTGCAGTGGTGCCAAGGTTTTGCTCAACTTGTCTCTGCGACCAGGCCAGAAGGCTGTGCGTCCAATGAAAAATGCATCATTAAGTCTGTAGCGCACGGTGTCCCCTCTCACCGTGCGGAAAACGAGACCTTTCCTTGCCATCGCATCAAACAGTTTGCGTAGTTCGGCAGGGTCCATCTGTTTTATTTCAGCCAGTTCCTCAAGGTTTTTCCCTGAAAACGGCATACCGGTCAGCAGTGATGCTTCCTCTGGAGTATACTGAGCTCTTATCAAAGGCAGTATATAATCTGTCTCGGGTAATCCCCACCATGTCTGCCTGAGCCAGTCCATAAAATGCTGATAAACCTCCCCCTCAGCTACGATTTTTTCCTTCCTTGGCTTTCTTGGCTGGGACATTATAATTTCCTCCTTTTTTCTTTACTTTTATATATAGTATATATAGGGGTCACGTCATTGTGCTCTACATGAGATCTAATCTGCCAGGCTACGATAAAGCTTCTCAGACTCTGTGACGATGCCCTCAATCAGTTCCTTTACCGTCTTTATCTCATTGATCAGCCCCGCTACCTGTCCTGCAACGTAGAATCCGTTCTCGGGGTCGTTCTCCTGGGACAAGTTCATCATTTTTGGAGCGAGTATCATTTGTATCTCCTCTCGCGGCTTGTTCTCCTCATCCAGTTGCTGGAGAGTGTCGAAGAGCTTGTTCTTGATTATCCTGACAGGGTACGCTTTACGAGTAGCCAGCCCGGTGGCGGTATCTGAGGCGTTGAGAAGCATTTGTTTGTAAGTATCGCTTACCCGGTCGCATTCTTTGGTAGCCAGGAAAGTGGTACCCATTTGAATTCCCTGAGCTCCTAATGCCAAAGCGGCTAGGAATCCCCGAGCATCAGCTATACCGCCTGCTGCCACGACTGGCACGTTCACTGTGTCTACAACCTGTGGGATCAATACCATAGTAGTTATCTCATCTCTGGAGGCAATCCCCCCCGATTCAGTGCCTTCAGCGATGACCACATCCACCCCAGCTGCGACTGCCTTTACCGCTCCTCTTACATTAGATACCACGTGCAGCCATTTTGCTCCTGAGCCTTTGATTTTTTTTGCCCATCTTTCTGGGCTTCCTGCAGAAGTGGAGACTATGCCTACGCTCTCCGCAAAGATGGCATCGAGCATTGCATCCATGTCTGGTCGGAAAAGCGGACAATTAACCGCGAAAGGCTTGGTGGTGAGGCGCTTGCATTCTTGAATTTCACGCCGAGACTCTTCAACGGAGATAAAGGCTGTGGCTACTGAACCAAGGGCGCCTGCGTTAGATACGGCTGCGGCTAATTTGCCAGTGGAGATACCTCCCATTGCGCCCAGAATAATGGGGTGCTCGATTCCTAAAAATTTGCACAATTCAGTTTTTTTCATAGTTCTCCTTCTCAATTCATTTTCTGTTCTGTGTTCAAGCACTTGACTCTCCCAGGGTTCTGAGAACCTTTTCAAAGGTAGCCATGTCCTTTTTGGAGAATGGCTGTTTTAAGGTCGTGTCTAACTCGTCAGCGAACTCCAAAATACGAGGTCCTAGTTCTTTTGCCTTTTCAGTAAGGAGTACTAATGCTGACCTTCTGTCATCAGGGTTTGGCTTACGTTTCACATAGCCACTCTTTTCCAGCCTGTCGATAATCCCGGTAAGTGTTGAGCTGTCCAGTGAGACCCGGTCTCCAAGCTCACCGATGGTGATGTTGTCGTCCATCCATAAGGCGTTGAACACAAAGTACTGTGGTGGTGTTAGCCCGAATGGGGATAGTCGCTTTTCGTAGTAGTCGTATACACGGCGCATCACCCGTCCCAAGTTGAAACAGATATGTTTTCTAGCATCATACATGGCGGTACTCCTATAATTTGTGCACAGTTATTTTGTGTGCATTGTAAAATCATTGCCAGCATTTGTCAAGCAGTTGAAGGAAAAGCCGTTTTCTATTTATCGTTCATGGCTTCACTAATGGTAAGTGTCAACAGAAGGGACACTCATTCGTAAAATTTATTTTGGGAACGTTATTAGTCCAAGGTTGACAGGTAATAAGGTCTATGCTATAGTCCTTTCGGCCCTAAAAACACTGACATTAGGAGGTTTATTAATGGTAGGTATTAAGTCTTACGGAGCTTATATCCCACGGTATAGAATGAACCACAATACTATCTTCGGAGCGGTAGGTTTTCTGGGAACATTTCCCACACCGGGTGAGAAGTCAGTTGCCAATCATGATGAAGATACTCTTAGCATGGCGGTAGCTGCCGGGATTGACTGCATAAACGGCTTGAAGCGAGAGCAGATAGATGGCTTATTTCTAGCTACTACTAGTCAGCCGTATATGCTGAGGCAAAATTCGGCAATTGTAGCTGTTGCTCTTGACCTTCAACCTACTATAAGGATTGCTGACTTCATTGGTTCTAGCAAGGCAGGTACCAGTGCTCTCGTCTCTGCTTTTGATGCTGTAAAGGGAGGCACTTCAAGCAATATCCTGGTCTGTGCTTCTGACTGTCGATTAAGTAAGCCTGGCGGTCCTCAGGAACATCTCTATGGTGATGGTGCGGCAGCTCTGCTGCTGGGGAATGAGGGGGTGATTGCTACTTTGGATGGTTCCTATTCTGTTTCCTATGATTTCCCTGACCGCTGGAAAACAAGTGCAGAAGAATTTGAACATGCCTGGGAAGACAGGTTTATTCGGGATGAAGGTTATGCCAAAATGATACCTGAAGCGATTTCTGGGTTACTAAAGAAATGTAATTTGAACATTAAGGATTTTGCCAAAATTATATTTCCGGGCATTTATGCTAGAGAACATGCTGCCATAATCAAACGATTGGGTGCTGAGCCGGGTCAGATTCAGGATACGTTGCTCGACAAGGTGGGTGATACTGGGGCAGCTTCGCCTTTGATGATGTTGGTGGCTGCACTTGAAGACGCCAAACCGGGAGACAAAATACTGGTCGCTAGTTTTGGAAACGGCAGCGACGCTCTATTATTCCAGGTGACTGAAAACATCAAGAAGGTTGGGGATAGGCGTGGAGTGAAAAAGCATTTGGCTTTAAAAAAGGAACTCGCCAGCTATGAGAGATATCTCGCCTTCCGCAATTTGGCTCCGATGGATACAGGCATGCGTGGTGAAATGAGTCTTCGCACTCCGATGTCCGCGCTTTTCAGAGAGCGGAAGGCAATTTTGTCGCTTTGTGGTTCCAAATGTAAAAAGTGTGGCACGCCACAATATCCGTTCCAGAGAGTGTGTGTAAATCCTGATTGCGGTGCCGTTGACCAGATGGACGACTACCGTTTTTCAGACAAGAATGGTGTTGTTTTTACCTATACTGGTGATAATTTGGCTGCCAGCATTGACCCGCCGGCAATCTACGGATTCGTCGATTTTGAAGGAGGAGGCAGATTCTGGTTTGACTTTACGGACTGTGACCTTGATTCAGTTAAAGTAGGTATGCCAGTGGAGATGACCTTCCGCAGAAGATATTTGGACGAACCCACTGGTGTTTACGGCTACTCGTGGAAGGCAACGCCGGTACGCGCCTAATACTATAAAAATAAATAACTACGGAGGAGAAAAATGGCAGAAGGTATTAAGGACAAGGTGGCTATTATAGGGATGGGTTGTACCAAATTTGGGGAGTTGTGGAATAAAGGTGCTGAGGACTTGATGGTTGACGCATTTCAAGAATGTATTGAAGATGCGGGGATAGACAAAAAAGACCTTCAGGCAGCCTGGTTTGGCGTGCATTTTGAGGAGCAGAGTGTGGGCAAGGGTGCTACATCATTGGCATTGGCGCTGAAGTTGCCTTTCATCCCCGTGACTAGGGTAGAAAACTTCTGTGCTACTGCCACAGAAGCTTTTAGGGGTGCTTGTTATGCAGTGGCTTCAGGAGCTTATGACATTGCGTTAGCTCTAGGTGTGGAGAAGCTTAAGGATACTGGGTATGGTGGTCTTCCTGGTGGTCCTGGCCTCATGGGAACAAAAAATGCACTCATCATGCCTAAACTGACCGCTCCGGGGAGTTTTGCCATGATGGCTACCAGATACTTTGCCGTGTATGGGCTCAGTCCTGAGGAAGGCAAGAAGATGTTAGCTAAGGTATCGGTTAAAAGCCATTACAACGGGTCTAGGAACCCTAAGGCACACCTGCGCCGCGAAGTAACTGAGGAACAAGTTCTGAATGCTCCTATCATCGCATGGCCGCTGGGGCTTTTTGACTGCTGTGGGGTCAGTGACGGCTCGGCGGCAGCTATCGTTACTCGAGCTGACATGGCTAAGAAATTGAGGCCCGACCCCGTGTACGTCAAGTCGCTCCAGGTCGCTCTGAGTTCGGGTGAGGAATTGATGTATACCAAGTGGGACGGTGCTCATGTTGAGACTGGGTACCGTGCTGGAGTACTGGCTTATAATGAGGCAGGTGTAAAGAATCCGCGCAAAGAGATAAGCATGGCCGAGGTACATGACTGTTTCTCCATCACTGAAGCCGTAACTATGGAGGATTTGCAGTTTAGCCCGAGGGGACGGGTTAAGGATGACATCGAGGCTGGACGCTTCAACTTGGATGGTGAGCAGCCTATTCAGCCTGATGGCGGATTGAAGTGTTTCGGGCATCCGATTGGTGCTTCTGGTCTAAGAATGCTATATGAGATGTACAAACAGTTGCAGGGCAAAGCTCAGATGCCAGAGCGCCAGCTAAAGAATCCCAAACTGGGTCTCACCCATAACATGGGTGGCTTCCCGGCAATGAACATCGTCAGCGTTGCAATCGTAGGACTCTAATAAAGAACTAAACTTTAAGGAGGTAAGCCATGGCTGAAGGGTCTATAATTACAGATGAGTTAAAAAAACTAATAGGTGTCCCTGGAGAGCCGATTACTTTCAAGGTTGAAGAAGGGGCAATCCAAAGGTATGCGCAGGCTATAGGTGACCCCAACCCTTTATTTAACGATATAGAGAACGCCAGCAAAAATAAATATGGCAGGTTGATTTGCCCTCCAGGTTTCACCGGCTGGCCAATCAAAGGTGGAATTTCTGTCTTCAAACTCGTTGATTCGCTGATTAAGGCTGGGGCGCCAACTCGACTCCTTGATGGCGGTGTTGAATTTGAATTTGTCGAGCCTGTCGGCGCTGGAGATGTGCTAACTGCCACGCCTAAGATAGCTAGCATGACTGAGCGAGAAACGAAAATGGGCAAGACTATGTTCACTACGGTCGAGACCACTTTCGTGAATCAGAAAGGCAAAGTGGCTCTCAATGGCCGATCGACATTCATCCAATTCTAAGAAATTGAGGAGGAGACATGGCTAAACAAGTTTATTACGAGGATGTTGAAGTTGGTACTGAAGTAACTCCAGTGGCTAAAATTGCCACGTCACGGATGCTGGTTCAGTGGGCGGGAGCCTCGGGAGATTTTAATCCCTTGCATTACGAAGACGATTTTGCCAAAGCTATGGGCGTAGGTGCTCCTATTGTGCATGGTGCTCTTAAACGCGCTTGGCTGGGCCATTTGATTACTGACTGGATTGGGGAGCAGGGGGTGCTGAAGAAGTTGTCGTGCCAGTACCGCGGCATGGACTACCCCCGGAAGATGAAAACTATGGAAGAGCCACATGATGGTGAAACATGGTGGTGCAAGGGCAAGGTGGCCAAGAAATACGAGGAGGGTGGCGAGCATCTTGTTGAGTGCGAGATTTGGGTGGAGAATGGGAAGGGGGATAAAACGACACCGGGCGCAGCTTTAGTCGCCTTACCGTCAAGGGGCAAGAAATAGAAGCAGCGTCTTTGCCGGATAAGTATTTGGGAGGCGATTTCTCCGAAACGCTGTAGTAAACTGGTGTTTCGCGAGATTAGTCAAAAAACTAACATAAGGAGGTAATCAGATAAACATGGGAAAGCTAGATGGAAAGGTAGCTGTTGTCACTGGAGCAGCACGTGGCATAGGCGAGGCTGATGCGCTGTTGTTTGCCAAGGAGGGTGCTGCTGTTTTGGTGAGTGACGTTGACGAAGCCCCGTTGAAGGAAGTGGTCCAGAAGATAAAGACTGCTGGGGGAAAGGCCGAAGCTTGCGCTGGCGATGTTACAAAGCTAGAAGATTGTCAAAAAATGATGGATACAGCAGCGGAGAAATTCGGCAAGATTGATATCCTGGTCAACAACGCCGGACTTACCAGAGATGCCCTGATACATAAGATGACTGATGCCCAGTGGGATTTGTGTGTTGATATTAGTCTTAAGGGAACCTTTAACTGTATTAGAGCTGCCTCTAAATACATGATGAAGGAAGGACATAATGGGCGGATAATCAACGTGGCCTCAGTAGCCGGGCTGATGGGAAACGTTGGGCAAATTAACTATTCTGCTGCTAAGGCAGGCCTCATTGGGCTCACTAAGACGGTAGCCAGAGAATGGGGAAGATTTGGCACCACCTGTAATGTCGTTGCTTATGGTTTCGTTGATACCCGGTTGACCAGAGAGAAAGAAGCGCAGCAAGAAGAGGTGGGTGGTGAACTGGTGGGAATACCCAAGAAGGTCAGGGATATGGTTCTTCTGCAAATAAAACCGATGACGCCTGAAGATGCTGCCAAGCCTGTCCTGTTCCTAGCTTCGGATGATGCTGCCTTTATCACCGGTCAGGTATTTAATGTTTCATCAGGGATGTATATGTAGATTTTACCGTTCTAGCTTGCTGTGGTTCGACATGTGACGGATATGGCATTACTCGTCTACTAACAACTGAACAGTGTAAGGAGGCCCAAAATGGCAAAAAGGCTAGAAGGTAAGGTAGCGGTAGTTACCGGTGCTGGGCGTGGCATTGGTAGAGGTGAGGCATTAGCCCTGGCTGCTGAAGGAGCCAAGGTGGTGGTTAATGACCTCGGTGGTGCAGGTGATGGTACTGGTGCCGCTAAAACCCCGGCTGCGGAGGTGGTTCAGGAAATTGAAAAGCTGGGTGGAGAGGCCGTCGCTAACTATGACTCCGTAGCCGCTCCAGAAGGTGGGGAAAACATCATAAAGACGGCAATTGATACTTTTGGCCGGATTGACATTGTAGTCAACAACGCTGGCATCCTCAGAGACCGCATGGTTTTCAATATGAGTGAAGAGGAATGGGACGCGGTCATCAAAGTTCATTTGTATGGTACTTTCCATTGTACAAAGCCGGCGTGTGTTTATTTCAGGCAGCAGAGAAGCGGCAGGATAATAAATACCTCTTCCACATCCGGGTTAGGTAACATGGGACAAGCCAATTACAGTGCTGCTAAGGAGGGGATTGTCGGTTTCACCAGGACGGTAGCCAGAGACATGGGGAGATATGGTGTAACTTGCAATGCTATCCGTCCCAGTGCCGGAACAAGGCTAACCTTGACGCCGGAACTGAGAGCCGCCTGGGAGAAGGCTAAAGCCGAAGGCTTTCGTCCTGTATCGGCTGGAATAACGCTAGATGATTTGCAAAAGATGACCCCTGATATGATAGCACCCTTAGTTGTATACTTGTGCACTGATGAGGCAGCGAACATAAACGGTTATACTTTCTTAGTTGGTGGTGGTGAAATAGGTATTTATTCCGAACCAGAGGTAAGAAGCCGCATATGTAAAGATGGTATATGGACACTGGGTGAGCTTATCAGCATTGTGCCTAAGACTCTGGCTAGGGAATTGATAAACCCGGCACCACCGCAACCACCGAAATAATAGGCCGGTGATATTTACCTGCGTGGTATTATGGACCGCTTGAATATTGAAATTCGGTAATATCTACTATCTGCATAAATATGTGATACATTGTAGGTACTACCAAAAGTTGAGTTTTCATATCTGGTAGCAGTCCCATTTATTGCGTCAGTATTGCTCGTCATGACGAATGCATATGTTGAGTCTGCCAAGACTAACCAAGTTCGAGGAGGCTGAAAATGGATTTCAAGCTTAGTGAGAAAGAGAAGACTCTCATAGCAGAGATTGCCAAATTCGCCAAAAAAGAGTTGCCTGAGGATTTTGTTGGCACTCATCTAATTGACCAGGAATACAGAGACTTTGAATTTGAAATATCCATGTCTAAGAAGCTAGCCCAGAATGGGTGGCTGGTTATGAGTTGGCCGAAGGAATATGGGGGGCAAGGCGCTTCTTTAACGGAACAAACGGTGTATGAGATGGAGATATCCTATTGGGGGATACCAGGGGCGTGGATGGGTATAAGTGGCACACAATGGGTTGGTCCCTGCCTTATGATGTTTGGCACGGAAGAGCAGAAAAACAAGTATCTGCCGTTAATTGCCTCGGGAGAACGAGATGGTGTCTGGTGCACGGGCTATAGTGAGCCCAACGCAGGCTCTGATCTTGCTAACCTGCAGACCCGGGCTGTAAGAGATGGAGACTATTACATTATCAATGGCCAAAAAGTGTGGACTAGCAAAGCCCAGCATTCGCGATGGTGCTGGCTTCTGGTCAGAACCGATTCCACTGTCGCCAAGAAGCACCGTGGGCTCAGCCTCTTTATCGTGGACATGAAGAGCCCAGGAGTTACAGTTAACCCTATATTGAACTACTACGGTCGGCATCACTTTAATGAGGTATTTTTCGATAATGTGAGGGTTCCGGCTTCTAATCTGGTCGGTGAGGAGAACAGGGGGTGGTATCACCTAATGCAAGCGCTCGCGTTTGAAAGACGTAGTGTGGCACCATTAGCCTATGGAAGTTCCAAGAGATTGTTGGAAAATCTAGTTAAGTATGTCAAGGAGACTCAGCGCCAAGGTGAGTCCTTGAGCCAAATTCCTGCTATTCGCCATAAGTTGGCTGAGATGGCAATAGACGTTGAGATAGTTAAACTGTTTGCCTACCAGTTTACTTGGCGGGTATCGCAAGGTGCAATACCCGCCTACGAATCATCGAGGAACAAGATTATGGGTGACGACGTGCTTAGACGTATGGCTATTTCTGGGGCAGAGATTTTGGGAGTCTACTCTCAAGTTGATCCGGATTCAAAATGGGCTCGACTCAAGGGAACCATTCAAGGGGCTTATCTCGGTTTCCCCGGTGCCATGATTGCTGCTGGGACTGCCGAGGTGGAGAGAAGCATTATAGCTCAATTTAGATTGGGTTTACCCAAATCATATTAGTCGCTTACGGAGATTATAGGAGGCGATATGGACTTCAGTTTTACGGAAGAGCAAGAAATGCTCCGGACTATGGCGAGGGATTTTCTGGCCAACGAATGTCCCAAGTCTAAGGTCAGAGAGTTGGATAAAGACGAAAAGGGCTATGATCCACAGATGTGGCGTAACATGGCGGAACTGGGATGGATGGGACTTGTTTTCCCGGAGGAGTATGGAGGAACAGGAGCCAGTTTTGTTGACCTGGTAGCCTTGATGGAGGAAATGGGAAGAAACATCGTACCAGGCCCTTTCTTTTCTACTATTGCCCTCTGTGCCTTGGCCATTTTAGAATTCGGCACAAATGAGCAGAAAGCTAAGTTCTTACCGCAAATAGCCAAGGGCGAGACTATTTGGACCTTGGCTTCGATGGAACAAACAGGTAGCTATGAAACCTCAGAGATAAACCTCAGCGCTCGCCCTGACGGTGATGACTATGTGCTAGAGGGTGAGAAGATTTTTGTCTCCGACGCCCATGTAGCCAATTACATCCTTGTGGTAGCGAGGACAGGCAAAGGCAAAGCACCACAGGCAAGAATCACAGTGTTCATAGTTGATGCTAAATCTCCAGCACTTAGAATAGAAATAATACCCACTATGGCGGGAGACAGGCAGTTCCAGGTGATTTTCAATAAAGCTAAGGTGTCCAAGAATGATATCTTGGGAGCTGCGGGTGGAGGTTGGGAAGTAGTCAATTTCATCTTGCAGAGGGCCGCTGTCTTGAAATGTGCTGAGATTTCAGGCGCATGTCAAGCTGTCCTCGATATGACTAGTGCCTATGCCAAAGAGCGGGTGCAGTTCGACCGACCTATCGGGTCTTTCCAGGCAGTCCAACAAAAACTGGCTGATATGCTTATAGATATTGAGGCGATTCAATATCTTGTTTATCAGGCGGCCTGCGGCATAAGCGAAGGCGAGCCATCTCAGCTGCAGATTTCTGTAGCCAAAGCCAAGGCAAGCCAAGCTTACGAAAAGATTTGCATTGATGGAATCACGGCTCACGGAGCTATTGGCTTTACCTTTGACCACGATATAGGACTATATTTCCGTCGTGTCAAAGCAGCGGAGTTTGCTGCTGGAGACGTTGACTTACACCGGGGGAAAATAGCTGCTGAATTAGGACTCTAGATCCGATGGTATTGACATACTGTGGTATAATGATTTTCAGACCTGTGTCTCTATCTTATTTTTAGGTGTGTTTCAAATTAGCCAGATGATGTATAAAGAGATAAAACTTGGTGGAAGGGGGTGGTAGTATCGAGTAGTAAGGCTTAGCATTCTGGGGCAAACAATGGTCGATGAGTGTTTGTCAGCAGAGAAAGCTCTAAGGACAAATAGTGTAGGAGGTTAATGACTAAGTGAAAAAGTATGTGTTTATATCGTTGGTCTGCCTTTTGTTGGTAGCGTTAGTTCTTCCTGCCTGTGCTGCACCTAAAGAGGAAAATGTCATAAAAGTCGGCATCATTGGGCCAATGACGTTCCCAGAGGGCGAAAACCACTGGATGGGAGCTGAGTTAGGAGCCGCGGAAGTCAATGCTGGCGGTGGCATAAAAATAGGTGACCAAACATATACCATCAAATTGATTAAGGCGGACTCTAATGAGGTGCTCAGCATTACGGATGCAGCTTCAGCCATGGAAAAACTGATAACCGTGGACAAGGCGGACTTTGTCTATGGTGGCTTCAGGACAGAGGGTGTATTCCCCATGCAAGACGTAGCTATGAACTACAAGAAGATATTCTTCGATTATGGTGCCGCTACTGCAGCGCTCTGCGGGAAAGTAAACGAGGATTACGATCGCTATAAGTACTTCTTCAAAGGAACTCCGTTCAACGAGTACTTCTTGATCGGCAATGTTTTCATGGTTACGAGCTTGATTAAGGCCGAGCTTATAAAGCAGCTAAACCTAGACACAGTGAGGGTTGCCATAATAGCTGAGAAACTGGCGTGGACTGAGGCGATGATAAAAATTGCCGAGGCGAGACTGCCAGGGATGGGGATGGAAGTCGTTGGGACATGGCGCACGTCAGATACAGCCACAGATGTCAATGCTGCATTGGCAGCTATTGCTGCTAAAGAACCCCATATTATCTTCTGCATATTCTCGGGACCGGTAGGTATCACCTTTGCTAAGCAGGCAGCCGAGTTACAAATCCCAGCCTGCTCAGAAGGCATTTTCGTCGAAGCGCAGAAAAGCAGCTTTATGGAGGCAACTGGTGGTAAGGGATTATATATAACTACCCTAAATACCTACTCAAGGGAAGTAGTATATAATGACAAAACACAACCCTTCGTCACTGCCTTCGTGAACAAATATAACCAGCTCCCGCTATATACTGCTGCTACCTACGATGGCATGCATGCGTTAAAATTGTTCTTGGAAAAGGCCCAAAGCATGGATCCCGATGTCTTAGTCCCCGTTATTGAAGGCACGCCGTTCACAGCGACGTCTGGTAATGCGGCCTACTTTAAGATGGGCGATAAGTGTCCCCCAAACTGTGCACATGACCTGATATATGGCCCTGGTTATGTGACCGGCGCCGCCACTCAGTGGCAGGATACGGACCCAATCATGGGGTCGAAAGTCATCTGGCCACAGTCTTATGAAGGTGTAGCTGCAGCGTGGAAAGATGTAAAGTACGGTGGTACCTACCCGTACATGATACCACCGAATGTAGTCGCGAAGTTCAAGCGTGAAGCGCCAGCGGCACCGCCAGAAGGCGAAAAACCAGCCGGACCTAAGCTTTCTTTCAAGCCAGTTGAGTACACCAATGCTGAGTTTGGCTTCTCTTTACAATATCCCAACAATTACACGAGGGACGCAGCGGAAGAAAAAGATGCCACCAAACTCTACGCTAAAGCCGGGACTGTTCCGGTAATATCTGCCTCTGTTAGGGAACAAGCTACCTTTGCTGAGGCTGTAAAAGCTGCACTTGGGCCAAAGAGTAAAGCAGGTACAGACATCACGGTTGGCGCTGAGAAGGAAGTAACTCTAGCAGATGGTAACAAAGCTACCGCGGCCAAAGTTGACTGGACGGTTTCGGCAGGATTTGCAGGTGAGACCTATGCTCTCGGGGTTAAGAAGGGCGACAAGTGGATTCTAGTTACCATAACTACTGTTGCCATGCTTATACCTTACGACGAAGCTCAGTTCTCCGAGATAGCCGGAACCTTAACAGTTAAATAACTGATGTTTTTAAGGAGGTGTGGTGCTAAAAAAGACATATAAATTCGCGATAGTGTCCGTTGTCATGTTGCTTGTTTTGGGTCTGACCTTGCCAGCGTGCACGTCAAAGAAACCGGCTGATACAGAGCAGCCGTCGGCTCCGGCACAAGCTGCACTGTCTTTTAAAGCCAAGACGTATACTAATGCAAAGGATGGCTTCTCCATTCAATACCCAGACAATTGGGTAGAGCGGCCGGAGATTGTGAGCACGACCATCGTGGCTGCTTTCGGTGTACCGGGATTCGTTCCAGGGGTAAGTCTTAGCGTCCGTGATGCGGATAAGCCTCTGACTGCCGATTGGATCGTTGCAGCAAACACGGCCGAGGGGAACGTAGGTGTTACAGTTGACTCGCCACTCAAGGAGACGACTTTGGCAGATGGTACCCCAGCCATCGAGTACAAATCAAGCTTTAAGAGTTCAGGGTACGACATTGTTTCTTTCGGTATCAGCGCAGACAAAGATGGCAAGCGGATCCGTGCAACTGTATGGACCATAGACGCGTTCTCTCCTTACGATGAAGCCTTGTTTTCGGAGATAGCGCACACCTTAACAGTCAAATAACTAAAACTTTTGCAAAGTAGCCAAGGGTAAGCCTATATGGTGACCCCGGGTTGGTCGAAACGTCCCGGGGTCACCATGAGAATAAACGGAAGACATTAAAATAATAAGTTTGGAAGAGTTATGATTCAATCATTTTTGATTCAGTCACTGGTAACAGGGGGGGTATATGCCATGCTGGCTGTGGGCTTCGCGCTCATCTTTGGCGTAGCCCGAATGATAAACCTGGCGCATACCTCGTTCTTGATGCTGGCAGCCTACGGCATGTTTTATTTTACCTCCAGGCTGGGATGGAATGTCGGCTTAGCGATAATCATATCCTTAGTTGGCACCACGCTTATAGGTCTAGTGAGCTACAAGCTATTCATTGACCGGATACGTGAGCACCAGGTAACCGTGCTGCTGATTACCATTGCCCTGGCTATGGTTTTTCAGGAATGCATGCTTTTGGCCTTCAAGGCTCACTTCTGGACAGCACCGACTCTTATTGTGGGGTACTGGGTATTGTTTGGAGTGAAGATTTCCTACCAGTACTTGGTGGTATTGGCGGTAGTCGTGTTTGTTCTGCTTGGCATATGGGCGCTTTTGGCAAAGACAAAACTAGGGATTGGCATCAGAGCCACGGCTCAGGATACGGAAATTGCCAACCTGATGGGGATTAGCGTTCCCAGGATACTCTTGATAACAATGGGCATGGCCACGACGCTGGCAGCTATTGCAGGTGCTGTGGTTGCCCCGCTGTGGACTGTTCACCCCTATATGTGGGCGGGCCCATTGGTAATGGTTATGGCAATTGTGGTGCTAGGTGGATTAGGGAGCGTCAAAGGTAGTGTTGTCGGTGCTTTTATAATAGGGCTCGTTGAGACAACGGTTGTTTTCTGGCTCCCCGGAGGCGCCTTCCTGAGCTCGGCATTTGCCTTGCTGGTTATGGTAATAATACTTGTGGTCAGACCCGAGGGTCTATATGGCATAGTTTTTGAAGAGGAGAGACTATAATTGTTAAGAAGACTATTTAAGGATTTCCAGGGTGATGTGTTGGCAATTCCGGGCAGACTTATAGCCCTTATCTTTTTCCTGCTCTTGTTTATTATCCCTCTAATTACGAACGAGCCTTTTGTCCTGCGTACCTTTATCTTTGCCAATGTGTTCGTTATTTTTGCCGTGAGCTGGGACTTTATATCCGGATATACTGGCCAAGTGAACTTCGGTCATGCCTTGTTCTTCGGTGTTGCCGCCTACACGACAGCGCTGCTGAACAGGGAACTTGGCTATCTTGGCTTACAGCCGTGGGCAACGATACCGATTGCGGCTCTTGTCGCCGTAGGAGCGGGAGTGCTCATGTGCCTACCTGCGTTAAGATTGAGAGGGCCTTATCTATCGCTGGTGACTTTAGCCTTTCCTCTCATCTTACTTGGGGTCATCAAGGCTTTTCCTGATTTTACCGGCGGCGAACATGGTATTTCTGGCTTACCAGGCATTGCTGATACTAAAACGGGTGAATACTACATATCTTTGCTGGTTATGATTGTTTCGGTGTTCATAATGTGGAAGCTTACCGATGCCAGAAGTGGCCTTGTCAGGACTGGGATTATTCTTCATGCTATACGTGAGGATGAGATTGCGGCTCGAGCCACTGGAATCAACACCATAAGATACAAAATGCTGGCTTTTGCCGTAGGCGGCTTTTTTGCCGGAATTGCTGGTGGCTTATTTGCTCACTTTATGAGAATCGCCGGGCCATCAAGTCTGGACATGATGTTGTCCTTTCAGGCGATAATATGGACGGTTTTTGGCGGCATTGTCAGTATCTATGGAGCGGTGGTTGGGGTTTACCTTCTCTATCCTCTGATGGAATTATTGAGGGTTATTCCTGAACTGCGTTATCTGATTTTCGCATTTTTAGTGATAGTGATTCTGCTTTTCATGCCTGAGGGGATTGGAGTTTGGATAAGAGACAAAATTGAGCGGGAATGCCCGCGTTGCAAATTATCTAATGTGGCTTTGCGACATACCTGCAGGGCATGTGGCGCCTCCCTGTACTAAGAAAAGTTTGGTTTTAGGGACCATTTTAGGAACCTAGGAAAGTCATATAAGTTCTTTAGGCTTAGGGAAGTCAGGTCTTACAAGCCTAGGTATGTCTTTCTAATAGTTTCGTCTTTGAGCAAGTCTTTGGCTGTTCCCTGGGCGATTATATGTCCCCGTGACATGACGTAGTTTCTTCCTGACAGGTCAAAGGCGAAGCTGATATCTTGCTCAGCCAAGAGTATGGTAACGCCCAGCTCGTGATAAATTTCCTCTATGCGTTTAAACAGGTCTTCCTTGAGCCTTGGTGCTAGTCCGCTTGAGGGCTCATCGACCAGCATAAACTTTGGTCTGCGCATTAGTGCTCTACCGATAGCCAGCATTTGGCGTTCCCCACCGGATAATGTGCCTGATACTTGATTTGCCCGCTCCTTTAATCTAGGAAACAATTCATAGACCTTGTTGAGACTATCGTTGATTACCTTCTTATCCTTAACCAGATAAGCCCCGGCGAGCAAATTGTCGTGGACCGTCATTTCAACAAAGGGCCTGCCTCGCTCGGGACAAAGTAGCAGACCTCTCTTGGCTATTTCAGAGGCGGAGAGCTTTTCAATGCTCTCGCCTTCGAACTCTATGCTTCCTTTAAAGGTTATGTCTGCCTGTCTCGTTCCCTTCAATACCTCCTTCTCCCAGTTTATCAATCCTGCTATAGACCGGAGTAGGGTGCTCTTCCCTGCACCGTTGGGACCAACGAGACCTACCAATTCGCCTTTTTCAACCTTAAGGCTGGCGTCATCCAGCACCATAGCTGTGTCATAACAGACGGTTATGTTTTTAGCTTCCAGCAATGAGCACCTCCTTGCCTGTGTAGGCTTCAATAACCTGCTTATTTTTGGATATTTCTTCAGGTGTACCTTGGGTGATGATTTCGCCAAAGTTAAGTACAATCACCCGGTTCACTATCTTCATCAGTTCACTGAGCTTGTGTTCTATAATAAGCATAGCTGGCCCTTCGCTGTGGAGTCTGCCAAATCTTCCGCCCTTGTGCAATCTTTTCATTGATTTTGCCACAAGCTCTGTTTCTGCAGGATTCAGTCCGCCGAAAGGCTCATCGAGGATAAGCATCTCCGGTTCGGTGGCAATTGCCCTGGCGACTTCCAGCCGTTTTAAGTCACCGTGCGACAGAATGGAAGCCTGTTCCAGAGCCATGTCGGCGATACCGACGAATTCTAGGGCATCTCTTGCCTTTACTTCGGCTCTTTTGACCCATTCGCCACGTTTGGTTATCCTTGGGCAGAGACAACCTACCATAACATTGGCGATAATGGGCAAATGGCGGAAGGGCTTTACTACCTGGAAAGTTCCTACCATACCCTTTTGGACTATCTCCCAGGGGCGGCATTTTGTTATATCTTTGCCATTAAATATGACTCTTCCTGAGTCAGGCTTCAATATGCCGAGCATACAACGTATGAGTGTAGTCTTCCCGGAACCGTTTGGCCCAATCAGGCCGACGATCTCATCCCTTTCTATCTTGAAGCTCACATTATTAACAGCAGTCAGCCCGCCAAAGGTCTTGGTTAAGCCTTCAACTTCCAAGAACGATGCCATTTTACTACTCCTCTCTTAGCTCTCGGCGAGATACTTTGCCTACGTCTGTCTTAGGCACCTCGCCTCTGAATTCTACGATTGTTGGGCATTTGTATGCAGCCAACCTTTCAGCGCAATATTTCATGATGTCCAATTCGGACAATTTGCCCCTTGCCTCTGTCTCAAGTACGACTACTGCTTTGACTTTCTCTCCAACCTCAGGGTCGGGGACTCCAATTACACCTGCTTCTTTAATTTGCGGATGAGCGGCCAGGACTTCCTCTACCTCCCTGGCAAATACAACCTGCCCCTTGTGCTTGATCATATCACGTTTTCTGTCGTAGAAGAAGAAATAGCCGTCTTCATCCATTCTGCATAAGTCGCCGGTTCGAAGCCAAATTTCGCCGTCGATATCTGCGAATGTTTCCTTAGTTGCCTCTGACTTATCCCAGTATCCTACCGCTACTTGTGGACCTTTGACTAAAAGCTCGCCTATCTCGCCAACGGGAAGAAATTTTGTACTATCAGGATCGGCTATTCCAGCTACGGTGTTAGGTAGGGGTACACCGAAAGAGCCGACTTTTGTCTTCCTGTATGGGTTGATCATTCCCACAGAGGTTGTTTCAGTCATCCCCCAACCCTCGTGGATTTTAGCGCCTGTCCGTTTTTCCCAGCCTTTAGCCGTGTCCTCAAGAAGGATGTCGGCGCCGGAGACAAGAACTTTGATGCGTTTCCAATCGACTCTGTCGGTGCGGTGATAATCCCTAAGGTATTCATACAAAGACGCAACGCTGAAAAAAATAGTTGCCTTGAAACCTTCCGTAGCATTCAACAGGTCGTCAAGGTCAATGGTGGTGAATATTACCAAAGTATAGCCCTGAGACAATCCACCCAGCATGACTACTGCTTGACCATAGATATGATAGAAGGGCAAATAGGCCAATAGGGTCTCCTTGCCCTCCTGGACAATATCACCCCAGAATTTGTCGCCAAGACGTTGGGAAGAGATGTTATAGTGGGTTATCATGACACCTTTGGGCAGCCCTGTCGTTCCTCCCGTGTAGGGCAGGGTTACTAAATCCTCTCTAATGTTGAATTTAATTTTCGGTGGATTAGGTGGATAGTTTTTAATCAAGTCCTTGAATTGATAAAATCCCTCTCTTTCGTATATTTCAGCGGGTGGCGCTGCCATCTTTTGATACACAGCCCGGAGTACGCTGCTGCCCATGAACCTTTTCAGCCACGGCAAATAATCGGTGATGTTGACCAAGATGACCTTATCTAGCTTGACTCCTGCCCGTTCAACATTATCGTAAAGATTATCCTGACAGATAATCATTCTGGCGCCACTGTCTTCAATTTGATGTTTGATCTCAGGACTGACATAAAAAGGGCTGATAGCAGTCAGGACAGCTCCAGCTTTTAGGGCTCCGAAATAGGCTATGACGAACTGGGGTGAGTTCAGTAGTAGTAAAGCAATGCGGTCTCCTTTTTTGACTCCTAAATCATGTAGGGCTGTAGCAAATCTATCGGTGTGGTCTCTCAACTCGCGGTAGCTTATCTTCCTGCCGTAGAATATCAGGGCAGTTTTGTCTTTCCATTTGTCTGTGGCTTCGTCAAAGGTGTCGACCGCGGACTGTTCTGGAATTTCGATATCCTGTGGTACCTCTTTGAGATAAAACTTTAGCCATGGTCTTGATTCGTATATAGCCTTGTTTGTATCGACCGCCATCATGTCACCTCCTCATTTACTATGAGCAAAGTATAGCATAGCATTTGTGTTTTGCCAACATGGAGCAGGTGTCTTTGTGTTATTTAATTGGGAGAGAAACCTACCCACGATTGATTTTTTGGCTCTCTGAAAGTTTCTCCTGATACTTGCATCATAGCACAAAATTCCCCGTTTGAGAAGATTATATTGCCTCTTCTTTTATCCAGCTAATGCACTCGAAGTGCCTGTTGCAGGCAGCTCACCGAAGCTATTTTATAATTCGTCCTCTCTCAGTTCCCGGCGAGATACTTTTCCAACATCTGTTTTAGGCACTTCACCCCTGAACTCTATAACTCTGGGGCATTTGTAGTGAGCCATATTTTCCGCACAATACTTCATAATTTCATCTTCTGAGACTTTGCCTCTTGCTTCTGTCTCAAGAACAACGATTGCTTTGACTTTCTCTCCAACCTCCGGGTCAGGGACTCCGATGACCCCGGCCTCTTTAACTTTTGGATGAGCGGCCAGGACCTCCTCTACCTCCCTGGCAAACACAGCCAGACCCTTGTATTTAATCATGTCACGTTTTCTATCGTAGAAAAAGAAATAGCCGTCTTTATCCATTCTGGCTAAGTCGCCGGTTCGAAGCCAGGTTTCACCGTCGATAGGCGCGAACATTTTTTTCGTCTCTTCCGGCTTATGCCAGTATCCTTTGGCTATTTGTGGCCCTTTGATTGCCAGCTCGCCTATCTCGCCAACGGGAAGAAATTTGGTACTTTCAGGATCGAGAATTCCAGCTACAGTGTTAGGTAGAGGTACACCAAAAGAGCCGACCTTTGTTTTCCCGTATGGGTTGATCATTCCCACAGAGCTTGTCTCAGTCATTCCCCAACCTTCGTGGATTTTAGTATTTGTCCGTTTCTCCCAACCTGCCGCGGTATCCTCAAGAAGGGAGTCAGCACCGGAGACGAGGACTTTGATGCGCTTCCAATTGACTCTGTCGGTGCGGTGATAATCTCTGAGGTATTCATACAAAGACGGAACGCTGTAGAAAATGGTTGCCTTATTGCTTTCGATTGCGTTTAACATGTCATCGAGGTCGGGGGTAGTAAATATCACTAGGGTGTACCCCATAGACAATCCTCCCAGCATACTCACCGCCTGACCGTATATGTGGTAGAAGGGCAAATAGGCTAATATGGTCTCCTTGCCCTCCTGGACAATATCACCCCAGAACTTTTCGCCTAGGTATCGGGCAGCGGTGAGATTGTAATGAGTTATCATGGCCCCTTTGGGCAGCCCCGTTGTTCCTCCCGTGTAGGGGAGTGTTACTAAGTCCTCCCTAATGTTGAATTTAATTTTCGGTGGATTGGGCGGGTAGTTCTTAATCAAGTCCTTGAATTGATAGAATCCCTCTCTTTCGTAGATTTCAGCAGGTGGCGCTGCCATCTTTTGGTACACAGCCCGGAGCACACTGCTGCCCAAGAATTTTTTCATTCCCGGCAGGTATTCGACGATGCTGGTCAAGATAACCTTATCTAGCTTGACTCCTGCCCGTTCAACATTATCGTAAAGGATATCCTGACAGACGATGATCTTGGCGCCACTGTCTTCAATTTGATGTTTGATCTCAGGACTGACATAAACAGGACTGATTGCAGTTAAGGTAGCCCCGACTTTAAGGGCTCCGAAATAGGCTATGATGAACTGAGGCGAGTTCAGTAAAAGCAAAGCGACCCGGTCTCCTTTTTTGACTCCTAAGTCATACAGGGCTGTAGCAAATCTATCGGCGTGGTCTCTTAACTCGCGGTAGCTTATCTTCCTGCCGTAGAATATTATGGCAGTTCTGTCTCTCCATTTATCCGTAGATTCGTCAAAGGTTTCGACCACGGACTTTTCTGGAATTTTGACATCCGGCGGCACCTCTTTGAGATAAAACTTTAGCCACGGTCTTGATTCATATTTTGCTTTGTTTGTGTCGGCTTTCAATGTATCCTCCTCTTTTGCTAAACGCAAAGTATAGCATAGCATTTGTGTTTTGCCAATATGGGGCAGGTGTCTTTGTGTTATTTAATTGGGGAAGAAACGTGCCACGATTGATTTTTGGCTTTACCTGTTCTTCCAATGAGGCTCTCTCCTCTCGGCAAAGGCTCGAGAACCTTCTAGCCGATCCTCGGTAGTAAACAGCTGCTGGAGCAGCAGGTTCTCATAGGCCAGTCCTTCTCTTAGGGGTGTACCGATACCTCGGGTGATGGCTTCTTTACAGGCGTGAACTGCGAGCTGGGAATGTTGGCAGATAGTTTCAGCCAGTTTAGTTGCTTCAAACATGAGTTGCTCGGCTGATACTACCTTGTTAACCAGTCCTATGCGGTAAGCCTCCTGGGCACTGATTCTTTCCCCAGTGAGAATCAACTCCAGTGCTCTACCTAAGCCAATCACCCGGGGTAACCTCTGGCAGCCGCCATCTCCTGGCATCATGCACCAACGTACTTCTTGGTGCCCGAACTCAGCGTGGTCTGCAGCGATTCTGATGTCACAGGCAAGTGCGATTTCATTGCCGCCGGCAATGCAATAACCGTTGATGGCAGCGATGATTGGCTTCCAAATTTCCATGCCCCTGGTGATGCCGCCGAATCCTGGCCCATTCCAAGCAAGCTCTCTTGATTCCTCTATAGTTTTCCAGGGAATATGGATAGGCTCCTTCAGCATCTCTTTCAGGTCCCAACCAGCGCAAAATGCTTTGTTCCCAGCACCGGTTAGTATGGCGACATAGAGCTCAAAGTCTTTTTTGAAATCCTGCCATATCTCATTCATTGCCATCCAGGTCTCGGAATTGATACAATTCATTGCTTTTGGACGATTGATGGTGATATAGGCGATATGTCCCTTCTTCTCATATAGAACGGTTGACATGTAAAAGCCTCCTTTACTTGGTTTTATCTTAAAATTATACGATATTAGGGGCTGTCTGGCATATGAAACTGTTCAGATAAGTAGGTGACACTCTGCTTCTTTCACAGTATAATCAGGTAGATTGTTTAAATAGTAACCCTATAAGGAGGTTCGAATGAGTAAAAATAAAAAAATTTGGTTTCTACTTCCAGGGCTTATTGGCTTGTTGCTTAGTTCCCTCGTTGCTTGTGGTAATCTTGGTTATACCACATACACAAATGAGCAGTTTGGGTATACCATCAGTTGTCCATACACATGGTATGGCGAGGTGTCTACAGACGGGACAAAATGCCTCATATCAGATCCGGGCCGTGGAGCTTCAGTTATGATAGATGTAGCAAAAGCTATGCCGCCCAAGGTTGCTGCCAACTTCTTGATTATGTCAATATCGGAAGGAACACTGGGGAAGGAAGTGACCATGATAGAAGATAAGCCGATGCAAGGCTCTTGGGATTGGTATCTTTCCTATGATTACGAGATGACCTCTGGCATCTTCCATGGTGAGGCCTATTTTAAGCAGACGGAGGAACATATTTATAAGTTAGACACGGCAGCGCTTAAAGAAGGGTATTCCCGCTATCCTTTCTCCACAATAATCTCATCCTTTAAGTTGCAATAACGAAGTGAGTTAGCCTCCTCTATCACTCAGTTGGCTATTGTTGCAACCAGAGTATGCCTCTGAAGACAATAGCTCTGTTTTCAAAGCGTTAGCCGGATTCCTAAACTGCCTGGTGCCCAAATATTAATATTGGACAAGTAGGTATCGGGGTGGCCGGATTTGAACCGGCGACCACCTGAACCCCATTCAGGTGCGCTACCAGGCTGCGCTACACCCCGTGGTTTTGCTTCAGGCAATATGTTATCATAAGTAGCCAATTGAGACAATGTAAATTGCGCTCAAGTTATATTTAAGCAAGAAAGGAACTTCGACCTTGGCTAAGAAGAGAACGAAGGCCGAATTGAAACGGCCACCTACCAAGCATCAATTGTCTAGATGGCAACGCCAGCAACGCATCCAGCGTATTATAGTCATTGCGGGGACTCTTTTTTTTGTTTTGATTGTCAGTTATATCGGCTATGGATATTACGATGAGCAAGTTAAGCCGCTTCATCAACCTGTGGTGAAAATAAATGGTACTGTCTTTGATATGGATTATTACATAAAGTCGCTTGAGCTTTACAGCAAAGGGATGGATGCTACTGCGACCTCAGACATGGCAGACAAGCTTGTCGGAGTGATGGAATACAGTGAGGTAATAAGGAGAACATCTCCAGACCTTGGTTTTAGTGTGAGTGCAGACGAAATAGATAGTGAGCTTAAGAATCTTGGGCTTCCTGATGATAAGGTGTATAGGGATGCAATTAGCGCCACATTGCTGACATCTAAAGTGCTGCAGAACTATTTTGACCCGAAAGTGCCGACTGAGTGTGAACAAGTGCAGGTTCAAGCGATGTTTTTAGAAAGTAACAAGGTAGCTAATGAGGTGATAGATAGGCTGGTAGCTGGAGATGATTTTAGCTCTCTGGCGAAGGAATACTCTGTGGAAGCAATAACCAAAGAGTTTGGCGGTGATCTAGGCTGGCTGCCTAAAGATTTTGCTGATGTTTTCTTGGGGGATTTAGGAAATTCATTACTTAAAGACATTGCTTTTAACCTTGAGCCGGGAGTGCTCAGCGAACCGACTTATGATAGCTCAGTTACTAAAGGGTTGGGGTATTGGCTGGTGGAAGTGATTGAAAAGGACGAGGAGCAGGGTAGCCATGCCAGAGGTATGCTATTAGGTAGTCGGCAAGAAGTAGAAGAAATAAAGGCCAGGATAGAAGCTGGAGAAGATTTTGGCGCTTTGGCCAAGGAATATTCGCAGGATTTAGCGAGTAAGAAGCTGGGAGGTGACTTAGGTTGGATACAACAAGGAGGCTTGCCGCAAGAAGGGGAAATTGGCAGTTGGGTTGCTGCGGGATTTGCGCTGCAGCTTGAACCAGGCGTTCTGAGTCAACCAGTGGCCGATGACTCTGTCAAGACTAAGGGAGGTTATTGGCTGGTCAAGGTCGTGGATAGAGATGACAGTCGGGCGTTCGGGGATGAGGCTAGGGGGATGCTGAAGATGAAACTTTTTGAAAACTGGGTTAATGAGCAGAGAGGAAAAAGCTCGGCAGAAAGTTATTTGACCGAAGAACAGAAATCTTGGGCAGTAGCTCGAGTTCTTAAGGACAGGGGGTAGACTACTATGGTGGCCATGGAGAGTATTGGTATCGGTTTGATGGGTTTAGGTGTAATCGGTGGTGGTGTGGCCAAGGTGTTAATAGACAAACCGGATACTTTGACTAGAGAAGCAGGCAGCAAACTGGTCTTAAAGAAGGTGTTAGAGAAGGACCTAGCCAAGCACGACTCATTGGGAATGGAGCGTGGCATTTTTACCACTAAATTCGAGGAGCTAATTGGGCATCCTGAGGTTGATATAGTTGTGGAACTCATGGGCGGTGAGCAGCCTGCCTTCGAATATATAAGAGAGGCTCTAACTCGCGGCAAGCACGTTGTCACTGCTAATAAAGAGGTTATGTCCAAACACTGGAGCGAGCTTTTGGCTGTGGCTCGAGACCATCAGGTGGCTCTTCGCTACGAGGCTAGTGTTGGTGGTGGGATACCTTTAATTGCTCCGTTTCAGGAAGACTTGGTGGCTAATGATATTTCAGCTATTTACGCCATTCTTAATGGTACCACTAATTATATTTTGACTCGGATGGCCAAGGAGGGTCTGGATTTCTCCGTGGTTTTAAAAAATGCTCAGGAGTTAGGTTATGCTGAAGCCGACCCAGCCAAGGATATAGAAGGAGTCGATGCTGCCTATAAGCTGGCCATTCTGGCAACCATCGCCTTTGGCACTGAGGTTA
This sequence comes from Chloroflexota bacterium, assembly GCA_016875875.1. NCBI lineage: Bacteria > Bacillati > Chloroflexota > Chloroflexota bacterium. Next base: position 35,800 of record VGOP01000007.1, read on the forward strand.
AACCGGAGAATGTATACCATGAAGGAATTTCACGGCTGCAGGCTCGGGATTTCCGCTATGCTCGAGAGCTAGGTTATGCTATAAAGCTTTTAGCCATTGCCAAGCGAGTCGGAGAGTCTGTTGAAGCTCGTGTTCACCCTGTATTTATCCCTGAGGATTCTCTGCTGGCTAAGGTGGATGGTGTTTATAACGCCATTCATGTAGAAGGAGATTTGGTGGGTAAAGTCATATTCTATGGTGAGGGAGCTGGCCCCAGAGCGACTTCAAGTGCTGTTGTCTCCGATATCATAAAGATAGCTCAAAATATCAACAGTGAGGCGGCCAGTGTTGTCCCCAGGTTGCCCTTTGCTAGTGGACGTACTGTGAAGCCTATGGCCCAAATAGAGACAAGATACTATATGAGAATGAGTGTCGCTGACCAAGCGGGCGTTTTGGCACAAATATCTAAGATATTGGGCGACCACGCTATTAGTATTTCTTCGGTAATTCAGAAAGAGACTGACCCATCTACTAAGATTGCTGAGATTGTTATAATGACTCATCCAGCTAGAGAACAGGCAGTTCAGCAGGCCCTAAAGGAAACTGAGCGTTTGGCTATAGTCAAAGAAATCAGCAACTTTGTCAGAGTGGAAGCTTAGTTAGGGGAAGCAATGGGACGTGGAGTTTTAATCAGATACCGCGATTTTCTGCCGATTACCCCGGCTACTCCTCTGATAACTCTGGGTGAAGGTGATACTCCCCTGGTCAGGTCTGTTGCCGTGGAGAAGGAGCTTGGCTGCGGTGAACTTTATTTCAAGCTTGAGGGTTGTAATCCAACCGGCTCTTTTAAGGACAGAGGTATGGTTGTAGCTATCGCGAAGGCTGTGGAAGAGGGCAGTCGGGGTGTAATCTGTGCCTCTACTGGCAATACCAGTGCTTCGGCTGCTGCCTATGGAGCTAGATTCGGCCTCGATGTTATCGTTATTGTGCCAAAAGGTAAGATTGCCGTTGGAAAGCTGGCTCAGGCTATTGCTTACGGGGCTAAAATTATCGCTGTACAAGGCAATTTTGATCAGGCTCTCCAGATAGTCCGTGATTTGGTTCAAAAACACCCGGTTACGCTGGTCAATTCACTAAATCCATATCGTATTGAAGGTCAAAAGACGGCGGCTTTCGAGCTTGTCGATGATTTAGGCGATGCTCCTGATTATTTTTTCATTCCGGTGGGCAATGCCGGCAATATCACTGCTTATTGGAAGGGCTTTGTCGAATATAAGCAGGCTGGTCGGGCGAGTCAGACTCCGAAGATGATGGGTTTTCAAGCTGAAGGAGCAGCGCCTATAGTCAAAGGCAGAATCGTTGAGAAGCCTAAAACCTTAGCTACTGCGATTCGAATTGGCAATCCTGCCAGCTGGCAAAGAGCAGTAGCTGCCAGGGATCAATCAGGCGGGGTCATTGACTGTGTCAGCGATGACGAGATTCTGGCTGCCTACAAGCTGCTGGCAAGGCGAGAAGGAATTTTCGGTGAGCCAGCCTCAGCAGCTTCTGTGGCTGGACTCATTAAGATGGTTAAGCAAGGGCTGAAGCTTTCAGGCAAAAAAGTGGTCTGCATCATCACCGGCACCGGCCTTAAAGACCCCAATCTTCCGGCAAAGTTTGTTGAGCCATTCCCAGAGCTGCCTGCTGACATAAAGGTAATTGAGCAAACTCTAGGTTGGCGTTGACTTCTTTAACCATCGTAGAGTTGAAGGTATAACGAGAACAACTCATGCCGAGGATAAACACAGAAGACGTTGGTGAGTTCTATCAGCATTACCCAAAAGTGGCAGCTATACTTACAGTCAATGCTGGAGACAAGAAAAATGCTATGGCAGCCGCATGGCACAGCCCCATTTCCTTTAAACCTCCGCTTTATGGGGTAGCTGTAGCACCTAAGAGATTTACTTATCAGCTTATTTTGGAAAGCAACGAGTTCGGGATTAACTTTGTACCCTTTGAAGCTGCTGAACTTGTAGCCTCGGTTGGCGGCAGCGGTGGCAAGGAAATAGATAAGTTCGCTAAATTTGGCATTACAGAAGAAAAACCTTTAAAAACAAACGTACCAATTCTGAAAAATGCCTACGCTGCCTACGAGTGCAAACTCATGGACAATAGAACCTATGGTGACCATGTCTGGATAGTGGGTGAAATTGTAGCTGTGCATTTTACTGATGATTTTTTCACGAACAAGGGAACACTTGATTTGAGCAAATTGAATCCAGTGCTTTATCTCGGAGCAGAACTTTACATAACTACCAATAGAGAATCCGTACTATCGCTGGATCGAGAGACTTACGGAAGACGTTAGTGAATAGTAATTCATGAGAGGAGGCAGCATTGGTTGACATAACTAAGATTGAAGCAGCGGTATCAGCGATAATCGAAGCTATCGGTGATGACCCTCGAAGAGAAGGGCTGCAAGGCACACCGAAACGGATCGCTGATATGTATACTGAACTTTTTGCAGGTTTGGATATGGATGCTAAGACAGAATTGACTGTGGGTTTTGAGGTGGGGCATCGTGAAATGGTAATATTGCGGGATATTCCCTTTTACTCCATGTGTGAGCATCATCTGCTGCCATTTTATGGAGTAGCTCATGTTGGTTATATTCCAAATAAAGAGGGACGGGTTGTCGGCGTTAGTAAATTAGCGCGGGCGGTGGAGATATTCGCCAAACGTCTTCAGCTACAGGAGAGAATGACGTCGCAGATCGCTGATGCCATTGTTGAAGCACTTCAGCCGGATGGAGTGGCGGTGGTCATACAGGCAGAGCATTTGTGTATGACCATGCGGGGTATCAAGAAGCCGGGGAGCAATGTTATTACCTCAGCGACTAGAGGTCTTTTCCGTACCAGGGCAGCAACACGTGCCGAGTTTCTTGCCTTGGTCCAAGGCAGATAGCGCTATTCGTGACGCAGGGATTCAATTGGGTCAAGTCTGGCAGCTCTGTAGGCTGGGTAAACGCCGGAAGCTAACCCGACTACAACTGCTACCATTATGGCAATAATTACAATGTCAAGTCCCATGGGGGCTTTGACGGGGTACGGTCCTAGTTGTACGCCAGTAATAGCCCAAGTTCCCAGTGCCGCTATAGTGAGGCCGATTATCCCACCACTAAGGCTGAGCATAGCTGATTCTATTAGGAACTGACGTAGAATATCCCGCCGTTTGGCCCCCACAGCCTTTCGGATGCCGATTTCCCGTGTGCGCTCGGTTACCGAGACCAGCATTATGTTCATTATGCCTATGCCGCCGACAATAAGAGAAATAGCACCAACACTGCCTAAGAATACCTGCATGATGCCGAGTACCTCACGCATGCGGTTGAGGATTTCCTGCATATCAATGACTGTGAAGTCATCGTCCTCGTTTTCTCTGATATGATGGCGCTGACGCAGGATGGCAGTGACCTCTTCCCTGGCAGCATTTATCTGGTCGGTACTCATTGCTTTGACAGCGATAGTTTGAATAGGTCTGCCCCGGGTAGTTGTCTCCCCCAAAATTCTTGACTGCATAGTCGTTATGGGTATCATTATGAAGTCATCAGCGGAGCCTATAAAACCGCCTTTCTTCTCGAAGACGCCGATAACCTCAAACTGAGTCCCGCTTATGCGGATGGTTTTGCCTACAGGGTCCTCTGTGTCAAAAAGGTCAGTGGCTGTTTTGCTTCCCAGTACGGCGACATTGGCTCCTCTCTTGACATCCTGTTCAGAGATGAATTCCCCTTCGGCTACGGGATAGCTGATAATTTGTGAAATCTCGGGCGTAGCACCCATGATGTCAACATTGCTATTTTCATTGCCATAGACGACTTTAGCCAGTTTTTCTGAAATGGGGGAAACCAAATCTACTGATGGAGCTCGATTAGAGTTAGCTATAGCTTCGGCATCCTCGATAGTCAGGCTTCCTGTGGCTCCTGACATTCCCTGCATCATGGTGCTGGCGCTGGTGATGTAGATGGCATTGGCACCCATACTCTCGAAGATGCTAGTGATATTGGCTTCGTGCCCTCTGCCGAATGATACCAGGAAGACGACGGCCCAGACTCCGATTACGATGCCAAGAATGGTCAAGCCAGACCGCATCTTGTTATTGTACAGGACTTGCCATGAACTGATAGTGCTTTCCCAGATGTTCATATCTTTTTCTCGCTCACGATTTTACCGTCTCGAAGATGAATCGTGCGCTGTGTATAAGCAGCGATGTCATTTTCATGAGTGACCAGGACTATAGTGATGCCCTGGCTATTGAGTCGCTGTAAAAGAAGCATTATTCCTTTGCTTGTCTGTGTGTCCAGATTGCCGGTGGGTTCATCGGCTAGAATAAGCGATGGGTTGGTGACTAAGGCTCGGGCGATAGCTACCCGTTGTTGTTCGCCGCCGGATATCTCAGAGGGGCGGTGTTTAGCCCGCTGAGTCATGCCCACTAGTTCCAGAGCTTCAAAAGCACGCTGGTGTCTATTGCCGACGCCACTGTAGACTAGGGGCAATTCGACATTAGACACAGCCGTGGCCTGGGGTAATAAGTTGAAAGATTGAAAGACGAAACCTATTTTCTTGTTTCTTATTTCAGCCAATTCGTCATCCTTCAGGTGGCTGACGTCTGTTCCGTCAAGGAGATATTTCCCGGAAGTAGGTCTGTCCAGACAGCCGATGAGATTCATCAGGGTGGATTTTCCTGAGCCTGATGGACCCATGATCGAGACCATCTCTCCCGCCTCGATGCGGCAGGTTACTCCATCCAGGGCGGCAACCTCGACCTCTCCCAATTTATAGATTTTTACTATGTTCTCTAGGTCAATCATTGCTGGTAATAAGGCTAGCCTATCTCATTTCAATAGTGGACTTGTTTTCTTAGAAGGATGAGGACGCTCGACCACGGGTTGCCTCGACAATAATCTTTTCTCCTTCGCTGATTCCGGAGATTATCTCGCTGAACTGGTCGTTCTGAGCACCTAGAATAACCTGTCTTTTTTCAGTTGTGACTTTCTTCTCATCTATTATCACATCCACCCAGTAGTCTCTAGGAGAGCCTTTGATAGACCGGTTGGGTATTAATAGCACATTCTCATGTTTTTCCACGATGATGTCAGCGGTGGCGGTCAAGCCTCCTTTAAGCTCTGTTTCAGTGGGGTCGAGGGAAATGGTCACCGCGAACTCAACCACTCCGGTTGTCTGCGTGCCGAAAGGTGAGATGAAGGTCACCTTGCCCTTAAGCTCGGCATCGGGTAGTGCGTCCACGATTATGACAGCCTCCTGCCCCACCTTCACTTTATAGATATCTATTTCATCTACCACGCCATCCATTTTGACGGTGCGGGTGTCCACCAGGTGAACGGCGGTCTTGGACGAATAGTCGAAAGACGAAAGCTGGTCATTTTCTTTCACGCCGATATCGACGACGGTGCCGTCAAAGGGAGCCAGTATTTCCGTCTTCATAAGTGCCTCCTTGGCATTCTTTAGCTCGTTTTCAGCCAGCTTCAGATTGAGATTGTAGCCTCTAAGGGCTTTCAGATTAAGGCCGCTCCTGAAAATCAGCTCGTTGTTCTCAAGTATCGTCTGGCTCATTTCGATATCATGCTGTGCCATGCGCAGAAGCGTGTTCAACTCCAGTGCGTCACAACCCTCATCCTCTTTACAGGCTTGTATCTTTTGTAGGTTTTCTTCAACCTGCCTCAGCCAATCGAGGGAGGTTGATGTATCGGGATAGGGAATTGGCATCAGCCCTGTCGTTCCAGGTCCAATATACTTCTCAGTCGGGAGGTAATAATTCGGATCATAGGTTGGATCGGGGATAAGGGGAGGTGGTGGAGTGGGGTTAGGCATAAGTGGAATTGGTTGAAAATTGGGATTAAGTATCCATTCAATAGTTAGTCCTTGCATCGCCAGTTGTCCACAACAGGCTCCTATTCTTTGAGATATTCTTATCCTGCCGCTCAGGCTTTTTACTAGAAGATGAGTTTCCTTCAATTTTTGCTGTGTTGTATCCAGTGCGGCTGAAGCTTCGGCGTATTTACCCTGCTCTATGAGTCCTTGTATCTCAGCTAACCTCTGAAGGTCTTGCTTGAGGAGTTCAATTGCGTCGTTTATCTCTGGATATGTTTCAACTGCCTGACCTAAAATGTCGTAGGTTTCCAAGGGTATATTTCTCTGTGTATCTTTTAGCATATAGTAGCTGGCTTCAAGGTCTTGTATAGCCAGGCGTAGTTCAGCTGCAGCCTCCTGGTATTTGCCTTGCTGGAGAAGTTTCTGCACTTGCCTTAGCTCCTCTTGAGCCTGCTCCACCTGGAGGACAGTGCTGGTGTCAGGATACATTTTTGGATAGCCCATCAATGCCGGGTGTATCTTTTCCACCAGTTCATTCATGGCTAGTTCTACATTATACTGGGCTGAGGCTACGGCTAGCTTTTGAGTGGTGTCATCCAGTTTGGCTAGTAGTGCGCCTTCTTTGACCTGCTGTCCCTCGACGACAAATACCTCTTTAACTGTGCCTGGAGTGCCAAACTTCAGTTGGCTTTCATGCGGCATGTTGAGATTGCCATCAGCAGAGATGGTAACCACGAGGTCGCCTCGCATTACCTCGGCTATCTGCTTCTGACTCGCTTCTGGCTGTTTACCGCGGCAACCGGCAAAACCTATTGTGGATATGACTATAAGCAGTATGATTGCTGTAGTTAGTTTATTTTTCATCGTATATCGGCTCTCCGTTCTTCATAGAGTGTTAGGTATTGTTTCCTCAATGTTATGCTGGCGTAAGAACTTTTGAATGTGACTGGCTTGTTGAATTCGGGCATCAAATCGATATTATAATACTTTTGGAAAAAGTATGCTACGGGGGGTACCTGCCATTGTGGGGGACATAAGCCCTGAAGCAATCTCGTCTTTGTATGTCATTCTGAGGAGCGGAGCGACGTGGCAAGCTCTATGGTGAGTAAGCCAGGTATATGATTGCCACGCTTCGCCGCAATGACAGGCAGGGCATTCAAAAAGCCTATAATTGAAACCAGTGCTGCGAAGATGTATTCTATCTACTAAACAAATGGAAACTGAGAATCCGATACCATCATTTATTTCCCAAGTCAAGGGATTTCTGGCTGAGGAGGAGGGGTTGAGGTTGTTTGATTTAGCTTTGGAGGTATGTTCGCTTGGCCCGTGTCTTGAGATAGGGAGCTTTTGTGGCAAGTCCACAGTATATCTTGGCATTGCCTGTAAGATGAAGGGAAAAACACTTTTCTCCATTGACCACCATCGAGGTTCTGAAGAGCAGCAGCCCGGGCAGCCGTATTTTGATGCTGACCTTTTTGATAATACGACCGGTCTGATTGATAGTTTCCAGTACTTTCGAGCTACGATACAAAAAGCAGGGTTAGAAGAAGTGGTTGTGCCCATGATTACCAAATCACATGTGGCAGCTCGAGATTGGGTTACTCCTTTGGGCCTGGTTTTCATAGATGGTGGCCATAGTTATGAAACAGTTATGACAGACTATCAGTGCTGGTATCCACATTTGCTGCCTGGCGGGTTCCTTGTCTTCCACGATATTTTTTTAAACCCGGCCGAAGGAGGGCAAGCCCCATACGAGGTTTACAAGGTGGCGCTGGCCTCGGGGCAATTTGAGGAATTGCCTATGACGAAGACACTCGGGGTACTACGGTGTCATGGGCCCATGGTGGTCAAGGAGTAGGTTTGTGGGAGACATGGGTCTGAGCATATCGGCTGCCAGAACTACTGCTGCCGATGTCCATGTTGGCTTTTCTTCAGGCCAGATTTCTCTGTCTGGCAGTGCTATGCCGTAAAAGTAGGCGCCGTCATCATCCCGCAACTGGTGAATCCAATTGAAGACTGTTGCCGAGTCTTTATATTCGCCATGTACTGCCAGGGCAATAGCCAGCTCACTTGTCTCTGCGGCGGTGACCCATCCCTGTTCTAGGCTACAGAGGCAGCCAAAGCCATCGATAACAAATTTATCCCAGCCGCTGGACAGACGGTGCTTGGCATCGTTACTATTGATGACACAGCACATCGCCGGGTAATACCAGTCCATGGCAAATGTGAATTTATTTTCTTGAGGTGTACTAAGTACGCAGGGCATTTCCTGAATCGCTTTTGCCAGAGCAGCATTTGCCATTTTCCAATCAGTTCTCTCTTCGCCTAAAATTAAGGCAATAGAAAGGGCGCTCTTAATGCTTAAATAGGTCGAGCTGCAACTGCTTATTAATGCGGTGGGATATATAGCGTCGGCGCTATCTCTAGCCCAGTAAATCTCACCGTTAGGCCCTCTCATAGCTAGCACAAAATCGATTGCAGTTCGGACTGTGGGCCACATTTTATTGAGAAAAGAAGGGTCACCGGTTATCAAGTAATGGTGCCAAATTCCAACGGCAATATATGAAACGCTATGTGAAACCTTGTAGATTTCCAGCGGCTGCCCATCCTTGTATGAAGCATACCAGCTTCCATCCTCTAATTGAATTGCGGCGAGCCAATCATAAGCGCGTTCTGCTTCGGTATGGCAATTGCCGATATCTATCGCCATAGCACTTTCAACATGCGTCCACGGGTCTGTAATCCCCCCCTGGAACCAGGGGATTGAGCCATCTGCCTGTTGTACATCCACGATGGAGCCAACCGTAGGGTTCAAATATTCTCTTGAGAGGTAATTATCAAGCTTCAGCTTCATTTTGGATTGCTCCTTAGGTATCATATCTCATTGTGCCTCAATAAGTTTTTGGTGCTCAATAGCTTCTTCGTAGACTTCAACCGTATGTTTAGCGGTGTTTTTCCAATTGAACATGTCCATTACTCGCCTGCGTCCCGTCTCACCAAGTTGTCTGCGCCTTTCTGGATTGTCCAGCAGGCCTGCAATTGCCTCGGCCAGCGCTCTGGTATCAGCCGGAGGTACCAGTATGCCGGCATCGCCGACAATTTCAGGTAGCGCTCCAGCAGTCGTTGAAATTACAGGAGCACTGCAGCACATGGCTTCAGCTGCCGGCAAGCCAAATCCCTCGTAAACGGACGGCACTACTACCATGGTGGCAGTGGAATAATGCTTTACTAGTTCATCAGTGGTTACCTGCCCGAGACGGGTAACGCAATCAGCAATGCCCAGACTGTCAACTAATCCTTGCGTGTAGCCATTTTTCAGCTGCTTTCCAATTATTACAAGCTCTATTTTTCGTTCCGACCGCAAAGCAGCGACCGCCTCAAGCAGGTATTTCAATCCTTTTAGCGGAGTATCACCGCTGTTTATTACCAGCAGGCGGTTTTCCAGGCGGCTAATTCCAGGGATTTGCGTGAATATGGAGCTGTCAACACCATCATAGATAATGCGTAGGCTATCTTTTGGCAGCTTAAAGATGTCAACAATCTCACGATAAGAATTCTGTGAGCCGGTAATAAAGTGCGAGAGCCTCTTGGCAACCTTAAGTTGCATGTTTGCAAATGCATACCATCTCCTGATGCCCATCTTCTGCCATAAGGACTTAGCGGCTTTAATGGCTAAGTCTCGGTCTATGGTAATAGGGTGATGAATGGTTGTTACCACCGGGGCGCCGAGCTCTTTTATTTTCAGGATGCTGTGTGACAGACTTTGATTATCGTGAATAACGTCATATTTTTTGTGTCCATTATTGTTGCGCAGGAAGCTATAAGCGCGCATGCCGAAAGTCAATGGCTCGGTGAAAAACCCAGTGCAAACGCCAAGCCATTCGATAAGATTAGGCGTGGAATCCAGTTTTCGAGGACTGATAAGGAAACGTTGCCTTTCCGGTAGCGCATATAGGTCTAGACTGGGCAGCTTAATGAGTTTTATACTGTTGTCCAATTCTGGATATGGTGGTCCAGATATTACTTCAACATCGTGGCCGAGCTCATGAAGGCAACGGCTTAGGTAGCGGACATAAATGCCCTGTCCGCCGGAATAGCGATAACATCTATAACTAAGCAAGCATATACGCATTTAACGTCAATCCGAGTTTGAAACATTTACGGTTGAATGCAAAAAGCCACACACTATTTTACCTTTGTTTTGCAGATATATCAACACGCACGTAGGTTTAGGCGGAAATCAGCGAGGGAACGATGAAATTTCTATTGAGGTCTAGATAAGGATAAATTATCTATAAGTTTTCAAATTTCAAAAAATCGACTATAATTGAAAGCTAAAATGGTGAACAATATGGCAAAGAAAGTAATACTTGCCTATAGCGGAGGGTTGGATACATCTGTCATTTTGAAATGGCTAGTTAACAAGGGATACAACGTCATTTGCTTCGTTGGTAATGTTGGTCAAAAAGAGGATTTTGGAGAAATAGAGAAGAAAGGACTGAAAACTGGTGCCTCGAAAGTTTACACTGAAGACCTGAGAGGTGAATTTGTTACTGATTTTATTTTCCCAGCCCTCAAAGGAAATGCTATGTACGAAGGGAGATATTTATTAGGTACCTCATTAGCTAGACCTCTGCTTGCGAGAAAACAAATTGAAATTGCTGAGAAAGAAAACGCTGAATTCGTTGCTCATGGAGCAACTGGCAAAGGCAACGATCAAGTAAGATTCGAGCTAGCTTATTACGCACTCAATCCAAAAATAAAACTTATTTGTCCGTGGAAAGATCCAGAATTCTTGGCAGAATTCAAGGGGAGAAGTGACCTTATTGATTATGCCAGAAAATGGAAAATTCCTATCAAAGCTAGTAGGAAGAAGCCGTACAGTGAAGATGAGAATTTAATGCATATCAGCCACGAAGCGGGAATTTTGGAGAATCCGCTATTTAGACCACCCGAAAATTTATTTAGCAGAACAACTTCCCTCTCAATGGCTCCGAATAAAGAAACTATAATTGAAATTCATTTTCAAGACGGAATTCCCACTAAAATGGTAAATCGAAATGATGGTACAACAAAAACGAAACCTTTGGAATTGTTTATCCATATCAACGAATTGGGGAGTAAAAATGGCATTGGAAGAGTTGACATGGTTGAGAACAGATTTATTGGGATAAAATCCAGGGGGGTTTATGAAGCACCAGGAGCAACAATCCTCTGGCTTGCTCATAGAGACCTCGAAGGCATAGCTATGGATAAAGAGGTTATGCACTTGAGAGATATGCTTATACCTAAATTTTCAGAATTGATCTACAATGGATTCTGGTTTTCTCCTGAGATGGATTTTTTAATGTGCGCAATCGATAAGAGCCAAGAAGCTATCGATGGAAAAGTACTAGTCTCGTTATATAAAGGAAACGTAAATATAGTTGGCAGAGAATCGCCTACTTCTCTTTATGATAAGGAATTATCTAGTATGGATGTGGAAGGGGAATTTGATGCTGTAGATTCAAGAGGATTTATTAACATCAATGCTATAAGATTAAAGGCCCATTATCTTGTTTTGGGAAGAAGAAAACCTTATATATGGCGTGAAAAGAAAAAATAGTACTTAATATGAAACTTTGGCAAAAAGATTACAAACTAAATAAGCAAATAGAGGAATTTACAGTTGGAGAGGACTATATTCTGGATCAGAACCTTATAATATATGATTGCATCGCGTCCGTAGCCCATGCAAAAATGCTTGGCAAGATTGGAATATTGAAGAGAGAAGAAGTTCAAAAACTAGTTAAAGAAATCAACCATATTATTGAATCCTGTCAAAAGGGGCAGTTTAAAATTTCAAAAGAACAGGAAGATTGTCACACAGCTATTGAAAGTCATCTGACAAAGAACTTAGGTGATTTGGGCAAAAAAATACACACTGCAAGATCGAGAAATGATCAAGTGCTTACCGCTCTAAGATTGTATTATAAAGATCAATTGAATGATTGTAAGGAACTGATTAATGAATTAATTAAACAAATAAAGATATTTATCAAAAGATACGGAGAGATAGAATTTCCTGGCTACACTCACACTAGAAAAGCTATGCCTTTATCCATCGCTCTTTGGGGAAGCTCCCTCCTCGACTCAATGAAAGACAATTTAATAGCTCTTAACTTTGCTTTAGAGTTAATTGACCAATCGCCCCTGGGAACCGGAGCAGGATATGGTATACCTCTTACGATAGATAGGAAATATACTGCGAAATTATTAGGTTTCAAAAATATACAGAAAAATCCTATTTATGCACAGAATAGCAGAGGTAAATATGAGTCTACCATCTTGCACATCTTAAGCCAAATAATGTTTGATTTGAATAAAATCGCATCTGACTTAATCCTTTTTAGCATGCCGGAACTTGGTTATTTTGAATTACCTGAAGAACTCTGCACAGGAAGTTCGATGATGCCACAGAAGAAAAATCCTGATGTGTTGGAGGTATTGAGAGCAAAATATCATGTTGTTATTTCGTATGAATTCCAAATTAAAAATATAATTAGCAATCTTTTATCAGGTTATAATCGTGACCTCCAACTTACAAAAGAACCTACGATGAAGGGTTTGGAAACAACAAAGGAGAGTCTGTATATAACGAGCCTCGTATTTTCAAAACTAAAAGTTAATAAGAAAAATTGCGAGCAATCTTTAACAAAGGATATCTATGCGACAGAAGAAGTATTTGGATTAGTTAAAAAGGGAATTCCATTTAGAGAAGCTTACAAAACAATTTCCAAAAAATACTAAAGTTTTCGGCTGAGTTAAGGCCTGAGCAAAAAAATACTGACAGTCTGCTTGACCCTGTTCTAAGGGCTTATGTTGAAGAGGACAAAAGCGTTGAATAGATTATTCATATGGGTTTTAAAGAGCAGGTAGTTAAGCGAGCAGTTCAACTGGTTGATACCAGCGAGTGCAAGCGGCGTCAGTCACCGCCGGGTATTATTGCGACTTCAAATATTTTTGATATTCGATTGCCTCAGTGTAGACATCGACAGTGCGCTGGGCTGTATTTCGCCAGTTAAACATTTGCACGATCCTTTTGCGCCCAATTCTGCTGAGATGGTTACGTTTATTCGGACTAACCACAAGTGCTGAAATTGCTTCTGTGAGAGCCTGCGCATCAGCAGGGGGTACCAGTATCCCGGCATCTCCTACTACCTCGGGCAAAGCGCCGGCAGTAGTGGAGACTACCGGAGCCCCGCAAGCCATGGCTTCAGCAGCAGGTAAACCGAAACCCTCATATACCGATGGGATGACTACAATACTAGCTAACCTGTACTGATTTACAAGTTCAGCAGTATCTATCTCATCAATAAACTTTACATAATCTCTGATACCAAGATTACTAATAAGCCTCTGTGTTGCGCTGTTATCTGTCCCTTTCGCCACCACTATTAGCTCAAGAGGGTGTTTCTGCCGTAATATGGCTAATGCTTCCAGCATATATTTCAAACCTTTAACGGGAGTGTCTCTGCTTATTACTACCAGGAGTCTGTTTTCCAGGGGGTTCACTTTTAGGGGGTTCACTTTTGAGGAAGGGCTGAAAATATCTGTGTCAATCCCATTGTATATAACTCGCAGCTTGTCTTCGGATATTCCGAAAGTATTAGCAATGTGTTGGCGAGCAGTCTGTGAAACTGTAATGATGTGGGAAAGTCTGCGAGCGACTTTGATTTGCATATTGATAAAAGAGAACCATCTCTTGAGTCCCAACTTATCTTTCAATGAAGTTGCTGCCTGAACAGCTAAATCACGGTCAATGGTTACAGGATGATGGATAGTCTCAACAACTGGGAAGCCGAGTTCCTGAATTTTAAACACACCGTATGCCAGTGTCTGATTATCATGGACAACGTCATATTTGTTGTTTCCACTATCACGTATGAGTTCATGTGCTCGCATACCGAAGGCCATAGGTTCTGAGAAGTAGCCGCTCATTGTGCCGAGCCATTCGATTAGGCTGGGGAACGTATTCAATTTTCTTGGGTTTATAAATAGTCGTCTGACTGATGACATTGCATACAGGTCTAGGCTGGGCAACTTAATCAATTTTATTCCATTATCCAATTCTGGGTATGGTGGTCCCGATATTATATCGACCCGATGACCAAGGTCGCGTAGGGAACGGCTCAGGTAGCGAAGGTAAATACCTTGCCCGCCGGAATATCGATAACTTCGGTAGCTAAGCAAGCAGACACGCATTTGACTATCTGTCTCTATGTTAAATCGAGAAGAGTTGAATACGAGAAGTTAACCGACATTTTACCTTACGGGAAATGGCTATTACAATGATGTGTTGGAGTCTTCGTTGAGGATACGAGCCATGTGCCTATTCGCCTAGAAGCTGTACGATGATTCCTCTGGACCTGGGGCGATTGTCAAAGTCTACCACTACAATCTGCTGCCAGGTTCCGAGCGTCATTTTCTTATTGGCAAAGGGTACGACCAACGATGGGCCTTGAAGTGAAGCTCTCACGTGAGAGTGTCCATTACCATCTCCCCATCTCTGGTCATGCTGATAAGGTATATTTGAAGGCGCATGCCGTTCCCACATATCCTTGAAATCGCTAATCAGCCCATCCTCGTATTCAATAGTTGTTATGCCTGCGGTTGACCCGGAGATAAAAATGGTGGCTATGCCATTATTAATATTAGAGTTCTTGATCTCATTGGCTATTTCTGTGGTTATATCTATCATATCGCAATCCCCTCTGGTGCTGAGGTGGATGGTTTTGTTCATTACCGTCATATTTTTACCTCCTCCAATATAATTTCATCCAGATTGAAAACAGGCCCATCACGGCACACCTGTTTCATGTCATGCCTTGTCTTTATGCTGCAACTGAAGCAAGCTCCTAGGCCACAGCCCATTCTTACTTCCAGTGAAACCTGTATTGGTTTTTTGACAAACCAGCGTTGCCTTTGATGCTCTATTATCCGGTACATGTCTAGCGGGCCGCAGGCGTAGATTTGGTCTGTCCAATCAACATATCTGGATAAAATGTCCGTTATCTTGCCCTTTTCACCGTCACTGCCATCTTCGGTAGTGATGATTATCTCAATTCCGCTGGGCAAAAGCTTTTGAGGGTAAAGCTCATCTTTTGTGCGTGCGCCTAAGAGCAGTTTTACAGACCTCTTTTCGCTTAGTGCTTTTTGGGCAAGGAAGACCAAAGGGGCAATGCCTATTCCGCCAGCTACCAGCAGCAGTTTCTTGGATGTGGGCTCAATGGAGAAACCTTTGCCTAGAGGGCCAATCAAATCTAACGCCTCATTTTTCTTTCTTTGAGATAACCATAAGGTGCCTTTACCGGCTATCTTGAAAAGGAGACAGAGGTTTTTGGAATCGGTTAGTTGGTGAATGCTGAGAGGTCGGCGCAGTGTGAGTTCCTCTCCGCATCTGACCGTTACGAATTGTCCTGGTTGTGATGTGGCAGCAATATCAGGTGCGTCGACATAAATAAGATGATACCCGGGCATTAGCTCGAGGTTGGAGATAACGGTAGCTGAAACTTGTTTCAATTTACTAACTACTCCAACCCCCTAGCTATTTAATATCGGCATGATAGCTTTGCAAGGACTTGACTTCTGGCTTACCATTGCGATATGCAGTATTTCCCTTGGCGGCGGCAACAGCAGCGGCAAGAGTGGTTACATAAGGCACCTTGTACCTAATTGCTGCCTTGCGGATATAGGAACTGTCGTATTTGCTTAGCTTGCCGCTTGGTGTATTGATGACCAACTGAATCTCTCTGTTCTTGATTTCATCCACGATGTTGGGGCGACCTTCGTGCATCTTGAGTATTAGCTCAGATGGGATGCCATAACTGGTCAAAAATTCATGGGTGCCACGTGTTGCCTTTATCCTGAAGCCAAGTTCGGCAAATCGCTTCGCTATTTCTAATGTGGCGGGCATGTCCTTAGTTGACAGGCTTATTAAGACTGTCCCGTTGTCTGGGAGCGATTGCTGTGCAGCCGCCTGTGCTTTGAAAAAGGCAAGGCCAAAGGAATCCGCGAGCCCCAGCACCTCTCCGGTAGACCGCATTTCCGGCCCAAGAATGGGGTCCACCTCAGGAAACATGGGAAATGGGAAGACCGACTCTTTGACACCGAAATGAGGGATGTGACGTGGCTTGAGATTAAGCTCTGGGAGCTTCTTGCCCAGCATGATTTGGGTTGCAAGTCTTGCCATGGAAACATTGCAGACTTTCGAGACCAGCGGCACGGTTCGTGAGGCGCGGGGATTGGCTTCCAGTACATAGACAACATCTTTAGCTATAGCATACTGGATGTTCATGAGGCCTATCACGTTAAGTTCCGTAGCTATTTTCCTGGTGTACTCGTTGATGGTATCAATGTGTTGCTGAGGTATGGTGACGGGTGGTATCACACAGGCTGAATCACCGGAATGCACACCGGCTAACTCGATGTGCTCCATGACTGCCGGCACAAGGGCATCGGTCCCATCAGCTATAGCATCTGCCTCGGTTTCGATAGCGTTTTCAAGAAACTTGTCGATTAGGATAGGGCGGTCGGGGGTCACAGCTACTGCTGCAGCAACGTACTCTTTGAGCATATCCTCGTCATGTACCACCTCCATGCCACGACCACCCAATACGTATGATGGGCGCACCATCAACGGATACCCGATTCGCTTGGCGACATTCAGAGCTTCCTCTAGATTGCTGGCCATTCCAGATTCTGGCATGGGGATGTTAAGCTTTTGCATCATCTGGCGGAAGCGGTCTCTATCCTCGGCAAGGTCTATAGCATGAGGTGATGTGCCTAAGATTTTGACACCGGCTTCAGCCAATTCGTTGGCAATATTTAGTGGTGTCTGACCGCCGAATTGGACAATCACGCCTTCAGGCTTTTCCTTTTCGTAGATGCTCAAGACATCTTCAACGGTAAGCGGTTCAAAGTAGAGTTTATCCGAGGTGTCGTAATCTGTTGACACTGTTTCAGGGTTACAGTTGACCATTATGGTCTCATATCCTTCATCTCGCAGGGCAAAAGCTGCGTGCACACAGCAGTAATCGAATTCTATGCCCTGGCCGATGCGGTTTGGCCCGCCTCCCAATACCATTACTTTTTGTCTATTGCTGCTTGTGGTTTTGTCAGGTGCGTTGTAGGTTGAGAAATAATACGCTGCGTTTTCCACGCCGCTTACAGGAATAGGCTCCCAGCCTCCAACCACCCCGAGTGAAATCCGCCTTTGGCGAATCTGTTTTTCCGACAGACCGAGAATTTGCGACAGATAACGGTCTGAGAACCCGTCTTTCTTGGCTTGAATGAGCAACTCATCAGGTAGTGTCTTGCCTTTGCAACGGAGGATTTCCTCCTCTATCTCTACCAGCTCCTTCATTTGGTTTATGAACCAGGGCTTGAGATAAGTCTTCTCGTAGAGTTTTTGCACATCGGCACCTTTACGCAGGGCCTCATACATTATGAACTGTCGCTCGCTTGTAGGTTCGTTTAACATGCTCATTAGCTCATCCAATGATTTCTTGTGAAAGTCCCTGGCAAAGCCCAAACCATAGTGGCCGTTCTCCAGGGAATGGATTGCCTTCTGTAGTGCTTCCTTGTAAGTTTTACCGATGCTCATAGCCTCGCCGACGGCGCGCATTTGAGTGCCAAGTTTGTCCTCCGCGTCCCTGAATTTTTCGAAAGCCCAGCGGGCAAATTTGACTACTACGTAGTCACCCGATGGCGTATATTTTTCCAGAGTGCCGTCACGCCAATAGGGGATTTCGTCCAGTGTGAGGCCAGCGGCTAATTTGGCAGAGACGAAGGCAATCGGGAAACCCGTCGCCTTGGAAGCGAGCGCCGATGAGCGCGAAGTTCTGGGGTTGATTTCGATTACTACAACACGGCCTGTCTTGGGGTCATGCGCGAATTGAATGTTAGTGCCCCCTATTACACGTATTGCCTCTACGATTCTATAGGAATACTCCTGGAGGCGTTTCTGCAAATCGGTGTCGATTGTAAGCATGGGAGCCACACAAAAAGAGTCGCCGGTGTGAACACCCATGGCGTCTACATTTTCAATGAAACATACGGTAATCATCTGGTTCTTGGAATCCCTGACGACTTCCAATTCTAGCTCTTCCCATCCCAAAACTGATTCTTCCACCAGCACCTGACCGATAAGGCTTACCGAAATGCCACGACTAGCAACGGTGCGTAATTCCTCTATGTTGTAGACAAGGCCGCCGCCGGTTCCCCCCATGGTGTAGGCGGGACGGATAACTACTGGATAGCCTAGCTCGGCTGCGACTTTTTCTGCGTCCTCAACACTGTAGACTGCTTGGCTTTGAGGCATTTCTATGCCAAGGCGATTCATTGTCTCCTTGAAAGCGATGCGGTCTTCGCCGCTTTTAATGGCATCGACATCGACGCCGATCACTTGGACGCCATATTTCTTAAGGGCTCCTGAGCGTGCCAGCTCAGAACTAAGGTTGAGACCTGTTTGGCCACCAAGGTTTGGCAGTAGAGCATCAGGCCGTTCCTTTTCAATGATCTGGGTCATCATTTCCAGATTGAGCGGTTCAATATATGTTACGTCTGCCGTTCCCGGGTCAGTCATAATAGTCGCCGGATTTGAATTTACTAGCACAATTTCATAGCCTAGGCTGCGAAGGGCTTTGCAAGCCTGCGTTCCAGAGTAGTCGAATTCACAGGCCTGTCCTATAACAATAGGGCCAGAGCCGATAATCATCACCTTTGTTATATCATTACGCCTAGGCATATACAGAACATCTCCTCTCTATTATAAGTCCTCTCGATATACTGTTTTCCCAGCTACTATGGTCATGATTATTCTGCCTTTGAAAGAGCAGCCATCGAATGGGGTGTTTTTGCCTTTGGAAGCGAAGTCATGGCTGTCGACAACCCATTCCTTATTCGGATCGAGAAGGGTAACATCAGCTGGGCAGCCAGTCTTTAATGTACCGAGTTCTCCGTATTTGGTGCCGATAATTCTGGCTGGCTCGAACGTGAGCTTGGAGATTAGAGTCTTTAGGTCTAGCTGGCCACTATGCACCAGGCCCATGAGGCAGGCTAAAGCTGTTTCTAAGCCACTGATGCCAAAAGCTGCCAGTCCGAACTCGCACATTTTGTCCACCAGAGTGTGAGGGGCGTGGTCTGTGGCAATGGCATCGATAATGCCACCGTTGAGGCCTTTGATTAAGGCGGCAATATCTTCTTTGGTGCGCAATGGCGGGTTGACTTTCGCGTTGGTATCGTATGCTAATTGTTTGTTTTCTTTTAGTTGGCTGCCCATGACTCGTTCTTCAGTCAGAGTCAAGTGGTGGGGGGTGACTTCGGCAGTGACTGATACGCCTTTTTCTTTGGCCCGGCGTATAAGTTCTACTGAGCCATCTGTGCTGACATGGGCAATATGGAGCTTAGCGCCGGTTAGCTGGGCTAGGGCAAGGTCACGTGCGACTACAATCTCCTCAGCGGCTTTGGGCATACCTTTAAGTCCCAGGCGCGCTGATACCCAGCCATCGTTCATAAAGCCGTTATCGCTTAATTCTTTATCCTCACAATGGTCAATAATCGGTAAGCCTAAGACTTGGCTGTAATCCATGGCCAGTGACATAATTCGTGAGCTGGCTACCGTATCACCATCGTCGCTGAAGCCGATGACTCCAACCTTAGCCAACTCATTCATCTCTGTTAGCTCTTTGCCTTGTCTCCCCTTGGTGATGCAGCCTATTGGCAGCACTTGAACCGTCCCCTCAATTTCAGCTGTCTTTTTTACATAATCTATAGAAGTCTGATTATCTAGAGGAGGATTTGTATTCGGCATGCAGCAAACAGTGGTAAAGCCTCCTTTAGCGGCAGCTTTGGTGCCGGTGCCGATAGTCTCTTTGTCTTCAAAGCCTGGTTCGCGGAGATGGCAGTGGAGGTCGATAAAACCGGGACAGACAATAAGGCCGGTAGCATCGACAGTGTGCAAGTCGGGCTGTGATGGTGCTTTACCTTTGTCTCCGATCCAGGAGATTTTGCCTTTGGTGATGAGGAGGTCAGCAATTTTATCTATTCCTTGACTGGGATCAATGATGTGGCCGCCGCTTATTATCAGGTTATGAGGCATTATTTGCTTTTACCTCCAGCGATTAAGTAGAGCAATGCCATTCGGATGGTTACACCGTTAGCTACCTGCTCTTCGATTACCGATTGAGTCCCGTGGGCGACTTCAGGGCTGATTTCGATACCTTCGTTCATGGGGCCGGGGTGCATAACCAAGACGTGTGGCTTTGCTAGGGAAAGTCGTTCCATGGTTAATTGATAAAGCTGGATATATTCCCGTAGACTGGGAAGCAGCCCGCTTTGTTGCCTTTCCATCTGTAGCCTTAAGGGCATTACCACATCGGCACCTTCCAAAGCGGGCTCGATCTTGGTTTCGATGCTGACATTTGGAAGCCGACAGTTGGCGATGAAGTTATCCAAGCCTCGCGGTAAGAGAGTTGATGGGGCACATAGGACTACCTTAGTCCCCATGGTAGTCATGCCCCATATATCTGAGCGGGCTACCCGACTGTGCGTAATATCACCGATAATGGCTACCTTAAGATTGGCAAGCTTGCCTAAGTGGCGGCGGATAGTGTAGAGGTCGAGAAGAGCTTGAGAAGGATGGGCGTGCCAGCCGTCTCCGGCGTTTATTATGCTGCATTTTACATGTTGCATGGCGAGATAAGGGGCGCCAGATTGTGAATGGCGCATGACTATAATATCGGCGCCCAGGGCCTGAATAGTACACAAGCTATCAATTAAAGACTCCCCCTTGGTAACGCTGCTTTTGGCGGCATCGAGACTTACTGTATCGGCGCTGAGATTCTTAGCTGCCAACTCGAATGAGGCACGAGTGCGCGTACTTGGCTCGTAGAACAGGGTAACAACTGTCTTTCCTCTTAATGTTGGCACCTTCTTTACTTCTCTGGTAAGTACCTCTGCCATAGCGTTAGCTGTCTCGAGGACCAGTTCTATTTCTTCTTGGGTGAAATCATCCAGGTCGAGTATATGATGATGTTGCCACACAGCTATGAATGGTGGCGGGAAAGTATCTGGAGTTGTGGTACTTGAACTCGGCTCAATCGTTTCTATCATTCGCCCCCTTGCCAGGTGAGAGTATAGTTACCTTGTCTTCATCATCTACCTCTTTAACAGACACCTTTATTTCCTCATCTTTTGATGTGGGTATGTTCTTGCCCACATAGTCGGCACGGATGGGCAGTTCGCGATGGCCTCGGTCGACAAGAACTGCTAACTGGATGGATTGAGGACGCCCTAAGTCAATAAGAGCATCCATCGCTGCGCGGATGCTGCGTCCTGTGTAGAAGACATCGTCAACAAGGACTACCTGTTTGCCAGAAACATCTATGGGGATGTCAGTGCGATGAACTGTGGGTTTGAGAGATAACGATGAGAGGTCGTCGCGATAGAGGCTGATGTCTAGTGAGCCAACAGGGACGGTAATTCCCTCGAGGCCTTGAATAGTAGCGGCTAACCGCTTGGCTAATGGGACTCCCCGTGTTTGCATGCCGACGAGGACGATGTCATTGGCGCCTTTGTTTCTTTCCACGATCTCGTGGGCAACGCGAACCAAGGCCCTCTGCATGTCCTCTGGGGACATGAGGATTCTATCCGGCATAAGAAAAACCTCCTGCCCAGAACTGGCAAGAGGTTTTCAAACAAGCAATCTGAAACAGACGCTTTGTTGAGCTACAATCGTTTATCATATTGCCCTTGCCAGCCTCTCTGGACTGACTTAAAGGTCTCACTTGAGTAGTAGTATATCATACAGATGCCCGGAGATGCAATATCTGGCAACAAAAATGGCTAAAAAAACTGAACAACGACTTTTCCAAAGACAGGCCCGACAAAGCGGCGCATGAATGGTAGAAAGCCCGAGCCATATTGCCTGGCCAGTTCCTTAGAATAGTCCTTAAGATAGTCAGCAAAAGTATGTCGCTGAAATTTGAGAAGTTCCTGAGATTTGGTCGTATCATACCAGTCAAGGTAATAAGGCTCTGTGGTGAACTTGCGACTTGGTGGTAGCGGTAACCCCATAATTCCCATCATGGCGTGGATCATGTCCTTGTATAGCATCCTTTGCTCAGGCCCGCCGCTAATGACTAGAATTTTTCCCTTTACCTGGGTAAAATTTTTGACGGCGTTTAATATTGCTGATGCGGTGTCGTTGGGGTGGCAGTATTCAACGCGATTGTTCAGCGGAACGGTGAACATTCGTTTGAGGTCGTTTATTGAGAAGCTTAGGTACATGGTTGCGGTAAGGCGCAAGATTACATAATCAATGCCTGATTCCTGGAAGATTTTTTCTGCTTGAAGCTTGGTCTCGCCGTATGCCCCCTTGGGATTAGGCTTAATTTTTTCTGGGCAGAGAGGCTGAGTAGCGCTGGGTGTAGGGCCAAAAGCAGCTACTGAAGAAGTAAACACGAGAGGAATGTGGTGACCCATTTCCTTTATTGAGTCAACAATTATTTTTGTCCCGTCTACGTTAACCTTAGTGGCTAGTTCAGGTCTTTCGTATGCCACCGGTGGCAAGATGCCAGCCATATGGACTACCGCATCAATCCCCTCCAGCGCCTTCTGAACAGAATCAGGATGTGTGATATCTCCCCAGATGACCTCAGCCTTGCCGTGAAGTCTCTTAACGCTCTTTCTGTTTCTTGGAGTGTCCAAGTCGAACACACGCACTCGGAAACCGTCGTGTAAAAAAGTTTTGCAGACGGTTATGCCCAACCGGCCAGCCCCCCCTGTGATAAGTACTCGCATTTTATTCTCCTTTAGGTTTTATTCGATGTTTGTCAGAGTTTTTACTGCCCAGCTTGTCCATTGGGAGCGTAGGTTCCCACGCAGAAGTGGAGTAGTGTGGAAGCCACCTTTAGTCAAAAGTAGTTTCTTAGGCCGACAAGCCGTTTCATAGATAAACGCAAATTTTTGATAAGGTGTCACCTTGTCGCCCTGACAAAACACGAAGAGTTTAGAGCAGTTCTCCAACTTTTGTAGTATCTCGGACATCTTCATTTGTGGGAAGGCTTCAAGAAATTTTTGCCAGTCAACCCGGACCTTGAAACCACCTAGGTACATCCAGATTCTGCAGAGTAAGATGGCGATACCATTTAGCCACGGAAAAGCTCCATGTTTGGGGTATTCGACAATAGCTTTAGAATCTTGCCCCCATCGTCCGATATTGCCTCGCTCATCGTTTGGGAGTTGGTTGCTTATCTCTGGTGGACAGGCTAAGGCAATGAGAGCCCGTGGATTGTTGACCCTTCCTGCAGCCATAATTACTGACATAGCTCCCAGGCTGTGTCCGATAAGCCCCATTCGTTTGCTGTCTACTTCGGGAAGTTGAGATAAAGAATTCCAGGCATCAATAACGTCTTCGGCCATCTTTCCATCGACAGCACCTTCGCTGGCACCATGGCCGCGGAAATCGAAAATGAAAGTAGCTATTCCCTGAGCTGCCATTGTTTGAGCACATGGCTCCATAACCCGATAAGCAGCACCGAAGCCATGACATAAGACGGCACCGGGCACCGGTTCATCCGCAGTTGCGTCTTTGGGGAGAAGGATTTTCCCTTTGAGTTTCAATCCGTGACTGCCAAAAACAATTGGGTACTCTTTGATGGCAGTCGTTTTCTCTTTATCGTTTCTGTTGAACATGTTTAAACCTTGCTGTTAAGTAGCTGCATTTAAGTTTATACTACTGGATTCATTTTGTGATCGAGAGTGTGGCTGGTTTTGCACAAAGAAAAGTATCGACGTCTTTGTCACACCTTTTGGTGAGGCAAGGTCATACTTTAGTATGAGTCGTGTTGAGAGATGCTTCTCTGTAAGCTAGCCAGTGATTTGCCTAATTATGGGTGTTTCTTGAAATGACTGGTGATTAGCTAAGAGTTAACCAAGTGAGCAATCCAGTTAAGCAGGTTGCTTCCCCAGAATAGAGTTGCCATGGCGGCTAAGGATAGAAAAGGGCCGAAAGGTATGGCATCTTTTCGGCTTTTCAATTTGAGCAATAGGAGAATTGCAGCTGTTAAGCCACCGCTAACCATGGCTAAAAACATGGCTAAAAGAACCAATGGAAAACCGATGACAAGGCCTATCAGTCCCACAAGCTTGACATCTCCCCACCCCATGCCTCCTCGGGAAATGAGGACTACAAGAAGTAGCAGACCAAAACCAATGCTGCCGCCGATAGCCGCATCAACAATCCAAAGCCGAAAGCCCATGCCAGCGATAACACTCGGCTCAAAGCCGAATATGGAGCCTAGCGCAGCTATACCTAAGGCAATAATCATTCCCGGATAAACTATCTTATTGGGTAATATGTTGTGCTCCAGGTCAATGAGTAAGAGGACGATGAACAAGCAGCAGTAGAAAGTAACCATCGCCAGTTCCCAGCTGAGGCCATAATACCGGTATAGGAAGCTAAATAAAATCGCTGTGCCTAATTCCACCAAGAACAAACGCCTGGGGATGGTTGCACTACAATTGCGGCAGTGACCTCTAAGCCAGAGATAGCTGAATATCGGAATATTATCCATGGAGGGAATTTTGTACTGGCATTCAGCACAATGCGATGGCGGTGAAATAATTGACTTACCTGCTGGTAGCCGGTCGGCGACTACATTTATGAAGCTGCCCGCAGCAGCACCGAGCAAGAAGAATAAAGCTGACCACAAAACAGCCATTAGCACTTTGGCTCTTATCCACCAGTGGCGGGAGGGAAAATCTGCAACTGATCCCCATCTCTCAAGTCTGTCTGTTTCAAACAGCGTAGGCTAGTACCATTAAGCAGCATAAGCGAGTAATCTTGTATCTTCCCGGTCACTTGAATCCCATCGGCTTTGAGTTGATCTCGAAGTCGATGGCCAAACTTCTCTTCGACCTGGGCTAGAGCCTCTTCCAAATTGTCAGCATCTAAAGAGATGCTGTCTATACCCAGATATTGACGCCAGAGGCTATAAAACCTTACTGTGATGGGTGACATTTTTGCTACCCGCTCAATTCAATCCTGTCAGCAATACCTTCAATCGTATCCAGTATGAGAAGATGGTTGCGAATAGGTTTGCCTATTCCGGTAATTATCTTGACTATTTCCTGCACCTGCCATGCGGCAATTATTGCCGGTGTAGCTGATGGATTACCGATTTTCACTTCTATGCCCTGCTCAGGTAGGCTGTCGGAGGAGCCATAGATGCAAGACAGCCCTGCATCTTCAGGGTAGATAGTCATCAGTTGGCCACTGAAGCCAGCAATTGTCCCGTAGACATAGGGAATTCCTCGACCTCGGCAAGCCTCTTCAACTGCGAAACGTGACGGCAGATTATCCAGCCCATCAACCACTACCTGAGCATTCTTAAGTAGCTTGGCAGCGTTTTCCGTGGTAAGCCTTTCTAAGAACGTGGTGACAGCAATTGCTGAGTTGATTTCCTTAACCCTTCTCGTAGCGATAATGGCTTTGTATTCATCCAAATTCTGTTCGGTGGACATCAACTGTCTGTTTAAATTCTGTTCGGCAAAACGGTCATTGTCAATAATGATTATATGTCCTGTCCCTTGTCTGGCCAGGAGTTCAATTATCGTGCCACCTAACCCACCTGCTCCAACAACAGCCACAGTTGACTGCAAAAGCTTTATCTGCCCATCCAAGCCAATTGTGCCTATGTTACGAAGGTAGCGCCAGGGGATAATGCCCTGCTTTAGCGACGCAATTTGCACGTCTATAGCCGAGATTCCTTCTGTATGGGCAATAGAGGTCACTACCTTCAAGCTGATGACAGAATATTCCTTGCCATCTGGAGCTAGATATGTCTCTGCAGATTCGGTGATGTGCTTGGTGATATCTTGGCCAGCCGTGCTACCTCTCCTGGAACGTCTTTAATGCTCAGATGATTTGTCGTGCAAAGCAGAACACTTTCGAGTATAGTGTGATATATCATAACAAAACCAGCCAAATTTAGCATCAGGAGGAGTCGAGGCTTTATTTGTATAGTTTGCTGGAGATGGCACTCTCATAATTCAGGCCGATATCCAGGCCACAGGACATAGCTACATTGAGGGCTCTCTTGGCGGCTTGAACAGCAGCCGCAGGTAATGCAGCTATTTCCTCAGCCACTTTTCTTGCCTCGGTCATTAGCTGGTCGCGTGGATAAACATGGTCTACTAGGCCTATGCGGTGAGCCTCAGCAGCGTCTATTTTCCGCCCAGTGAATATAAGTTCTCTGGCTCTGCCGGGGCCGATTACACGGGGTAGCCGTTGGGTGCCGCCACAGTCCGGGATAATGCCGTAAGTAACTTCAGGTATTGAGAAAACGGCGTTTTCAGAGGCAAGTCTGATATCACAGGCCAGTGCGATTTCCATGCCTCCACCTATACAGTGCCCGTTTATTGCTGCTATCGCCGGCACAGGGAGGGACTCATACATACTGAAAACCCCTCTGAAATATTGTATCCCATCAAAGGCATCACGGAATGCCAGCCCAGCAAACATTTCCTTGGGAGAAGCTAGTGCTTTTACGTCCAGTCCTGCACAAAAAGCACGTCCAGCTCCTGTGAGAATAGCAACCCTGACACTAGGTTCGTGCACTATAGCTTTAGCTGCTTCCTCTAATCCCATCCATAACTCTCCGTCGAGGGCATTCAGCTTTTCCGGACGGTTCATTGTAACCGTCGCTATTGTGTTTTCTATTTTCAGCAACACCTTTTCAGTCTTAAGCATTGTCCCTCCTCGGTAAGTATTCGTTGGTAATAGTCTAGAGTGTCTGTGCTACTTGAAACCCGTTTTCGATGGCTTGAGCTATTTTGCCTGGCTTGGCGCTGTCTCCGACCATATGTAGTCTGGAAGCTCTTCCCTCTAATTCTTGCGCAAGCTTTCGGTTTGATTCCATTCCCACTGCAAGTACTACGCTATCTCCCTCAAAAAACTCACTATTCCCATCTCGGCTGATTCTAACACCATTTTCTGTTATCTCCTCGACCTTGGCATTCCGCTCCATTCTGACCCCAAGACTGCGTAGCCTTCTCATAATTACCCACCTGTTGGCTCGTTCTATATCAGCTCCTATCCGCTCCAACATCTCGATGATGGTCACCTTCTTACCTTTTACCACCATGAATTCAGCGGTCTCGCAACCTACCATTCCACCACCAACTATGAGTACGTTCTGCCCAACCCTCCGGTCACCCTTCAGGACATCTGTGGCTAGGACCACATTCTTTCCTTTTACCCCCGGGATGTCAGGAACTATCGGTTTTGCCCCAGTGGCTATTATCACCACGTCTGGCTTGGCATTTGTAATGGCCTTTCCGTTTACTTCTTCTCCTAGCCTGACATCCACTCCTAACTTATCCATCTGCTTCGATAGATACTTAGTGATATTGCCTAGTTCTTCTTTGTGAGGTGGTATAGTAGCTACCAAAAGTTGGCCGCCTAGCTGGTCTTTGCTATCAGCGAGCGTAACGTGATGATCTCTCAAGGCGGCTACTCTAGCTGCTTCCATGCCTGCTGGACCACCACCAATGATAAACACCTTCTTGGGCTCCTTAGTTGGTTCAATACTGTATTCTGCTTCTCTTCCCGCTCTTGCATTGATAGCGCATGTGATGCCACCTCGCTCGATCGCCTTATCAAAACAAGTACAGCAAGCGGTGCACTGTCTTATTTCATCAAATCGACCTTCCCTAGACTTGTTTAGCCACTCGGGGTCAGCAATAAGTGCCCGAGCGATGTATACTAAATCAACCTTGTTATCTGCTAGAATCTGCTCTGCCAAATGAGGGTCCGAGATCCTGGTGCCACCTATAATCGGGATGTTGACTGCTTTCTTAACTTCCTCTGCAAGGTAGATCCAGTTTGCTTGCGGAACGGACATTTGTATGAAGGGGACCGGTGATTCGTGCCACCCTGTGGATACGTTGATGGCGTGGATACCTGCTTTCTCTATCATCGGGGCAACTACTTTGGTGTCCTCCAGC
The DNA here is from genome assembly GCA_016875875.1 of Chloroflexota bacterium. Taxonomy (NCBI): domain Bacteria; kingdom Bacillati; phylum Chloroflexota; species Chloroflexota bacterium. The sequence goes on from VGOP01000007.1 coordinate 63,696, forward strand.
GTATTGCCACCGTCTATGAAATCGGCTCCCGAAACCCGGCACAAAAGTGGATAGTCTCTGCCCACCCTTTGCTTGATGCTTTCTATACACTCGAAAAGTAATCGAGCCCGCTTTTCTATGTTGCCACCATAGGTATCAGTCCTCTTGTTAGTGTGATTAGACAGAAAGTGACTAATAAGGCTCGTACCCGCGATTGCGTTAACCTCGATTGCATCGAACCCTGCTTCTCGTGCACGTTGGGCGGCATCTCCGTAGCTTTTCACGACCTGTCTGATCTCGCCAATGGTTAACGGTCTTGGTCTAGGAGCATTGAGATGCCTCTCCACCGTAACATCCGAGGGGCCAACTAATTCTAGGTTGCCATTTTCCCCAGGCAGAATCCCGAGGGCAGATATTTGTATGGCTATTTTTGTCCCACATTTATGCATTATGTCGGCGAACTCATGCAGACTGGGTATGAATTCATCTTTGTATATGGCGATACCGTTCTGGAAAAAAGGGCCAGGATACATAGTAGTTGCGAGGCCAATGACTATAAGGCCCACGCCGCCGCGCGCCCTCTCAGTGTAAAAATCCTTGAACCGGTTGCCCACCATGTCATTTTCGCCCAAGCCAAGCATCATGGCCGGCATTACTATTCTGTTCTTCAGATTCATTTTCCCTATGTTGATAGGTTCAAATAGCTTCTGAAGCTGGCTCATTTAAGTTCCTCCTTGGTGGGTATTATATCCGGATAAACCAAGTTTATGCTTTTATAGTAACCTTGCCGGGGAGAGTTTGACTCAGAAGTTTTATAGCTCCGACCACCATTTCATCGAGTATCTCTTTGGCGGGCTTTGCCTCCTTAAGCATACCTACTATCTGTCCTGTTGGTGCACATAAAAGGTCATGCCTTTTCGCCTTTGCTAGGCTATTAATAAGATCAATCATGAGTAGCACCTGCACTACCATGGGCAGAGGACGCAATCCTGACTCATCAAAAGCCTCCTGTATTGGGTTCTTCATCTGGCGTAAAGTTTTGCCTGTCCACACCCTGCTAATTCTGGTATCCTCTTCGGTGGCTTCTATCATCATCCTCCGATGGATATCCGTAACATTGGCCTCTTCGGCAAAGAGAAAGGCAGTGCCTACCCATACCCCCGCAGCCCCAAGTGCTAGAGTGGCGACAATCCCCCTACCATCACCTATTCCGCCAGCAGCTAAAACAGGGGTGGGTGCCACTGCGTCCACCACTTGGGGAACTAAGGCCAGGGTACCCACTCTGCCAGTGTGGCCTCCCGCTTCATGTCCCTGAGCCACGATGAAGTCAGCGCCTGCTTTCTTATGACGTAGTGCTGCGCGTACGTTACCAGCCAACCCAAGTACTCTCATCCCACCTTCATGAGCCATAGGCACAAGCCATTCTGGGATCCCAAGGCCTGAACAATAGAGAGGGACGTTCTCTTCTAGCATCACGCCTATCTGTTTCTTGGAATGATCCACTGTGAAGACAAGCTCTTGCTCGGTCTCTGTAAGAGGCACACCGCATTCTGTTGCCACCTTCTCCACAAAATCAATGTATTCTTTCGGTACAAATTTCCTTTTCATCTCCGCTAATGACATATTCGGTGGCGGTGATGTAACAATATCCTCAGGAAGTAATACATCGACTCCGAAGGGTTTGTTGGTGAGGCTCTTAATTTCTCTAATCTGAGCACGCAGTTCGTCTAAGGACAGCCCAGTAGCTCCTAGAACACCCATGCCACCGGCGTTGGATACTGCAGCAACGAGCTTTGGCTGTGCTGCGTGTCCTTCACCAGCTATACCTCCCATGCCGGCAAGCAAAATTGGGTACTCAATACCTAACATGTCGCAGAGTTCAGTGCGAAGTATCTTTCTTGCGCTCAATTTTTCTCCTTTCTGTTTTTTAACATAAACTTGTTTTCTTAGTTATTCTTGTAGCTTATTCTAAGCACTCTAGGACAGAAGTCGGACCTACTATTTTGCTGCGCAAGTGTTCGCTATTGCCGGACGACACGAAAATACGTTGATATCTAAATGGAGTCCTTTAAATCTGTGAGCATGTTTCTAAGTTTCTGCCATGAGGCTCACCATGTGCCTCCTGAGTCGCTTTAGAATGGCACTTAGCTGCTTAGCCTCTGTTTCGTTCAATGGCGACATGATTCTGGAGCCGACCTCTTCCCTCACGGGAACCATTCTCCTCACGAAATTTAGCCCTTTTGTGGTTATTGCAACCTTTCTGTTTCTGCGGTCCTTACCTATGCCTTCCCTTCTGACCAAGCCCTCCTTCTCAAGGGTATCAACAGCCCTAGTAATGGCATGCTTGGAGCGAAATACCCTCTTGCTTAACTCGGTTGGTGTTGCTCTACCGCCGAGCACTATCAAGTGATTTAAAAGGGATAAGTGTGTTCGATTTATCCCAACCTTCTGCATCTCAATATCTACATACCTCTCCACTATATCGGCCGTGTGGAGGAATGTGATGAAGTTGTCTATGGATAAGCGATTGACTTGCTCTCTGATATCGTTAGCCAGGTTCTCTATCTTGTCCTCAAAGTCGCTTACCAATGTGTTCCTCATCGTCAACCAAAATGCACCGTATTAAAGCATAAGCAAAGACTTGACTTTTCTACATTGCTAAAATATAATAGGTAAAATAGTTGCATATGTTACTGTAACACATGTTACCATATCATTTTATGACGGTATTGTCAAGCACTGGGCACAGTTTGACTGATGCGTGCTAGTTTTTCATGGCGACTGAACATATTAGAAAACGAGGACTGCAGTTTGACAATTGTTTCGGCTATTGCTGGCAGAGGCGAATAAAGATTTAAAGGAGGACACGATGACCACTAGAACTCAGACACTTATGGTGAATACCCCCATAAAAGCTCAACAGATTGCACTGGTGGAGTTGAGCGAGGAAGCAAGAGCGACAAGGCCTGGCTTGAAATGGTCTTTAGACCTGGAAAGGGCGAGGTTGCTAACAGAATCATACAAGCAAACTGAAGGGGAGCCGATGGCTCTGAGAAGAGCGAAGGCGTTAGCACATATCCTGGAAAACATGACCGTTTATATTCGGCCAGGTGAGTCGATTGTAGGTAACTATGCATCCAATTCAGACTCTGTTTCTTTCTACCCTGAGTTTGCCTGGAAATGGATAATGAGAGAGACGGCGCCAGCGGCAGTTTACAGCAGTATGTTGACCGATAAAGGTCGAGAGGAGCTGAAAGAAATATGTAGCTATTGGGGAGATTTTTCAATACACCACAGACTAAGAAAATACCTCCCGGAAGATTTGGCTGAAATATTTTGGATTTTTAATTGGGAATGTGCCACGCCAAATTACGAGAAGATTCTCCGGATAGGTCTGAAAGCCGTTCTTGACGAAGCCAAGAAAAGAAAGAGAAGGCTTGATAAGGAGTACATGGCAGAGGCTATCAATGGAGTGGATTTTGTTAAGAAGAAGGATTTCTTGAACAGCACTATTATTGCTATAGGGGCTGTGATTAATTGGGCTAAGAGATATGCAAAGCTGGCGAGAGCTCTAGCTGAAGCCGAGGAAGACCTGATAAGAAAGCAAGAGCTGGAAACAATAGCCAGGACTTGCGAATGGGTGCCAGAAAACCCGGCACGGACTTTGCAGGAAGCGTTGCAGTGTTACTGGTTTGTTCACCTTGTGGTTAACTTTATCGAGCTACCTCAGGTGGGCAGTGGAATAAGGCTTGATCAATGCTTGAACCATTTCTATGAGAAAGATGTGAAAGAGAGCAGGCTAAATAGAGAGCAAGCCCAAGAGCTTGTTGAATTTTTATTCGTAAAGTTCCAGGAAACAGGATTCTTGCACGCGCCTATATGGTCAGGTTTCGGTGGTGGTGCTCTAGGTTTCCAAACGGTTACTATCGGTGGGACTGATTCTGCGGGCCGGGATATTACTAACGAAATGAGCTACATAGTTCTGGATGCCTGCAAGAGTGTCAGGGCCATAGTTCCTCCGTTAGCATTGAGATGGCATGATGAAATGCCTAAGAAGTTAGTTGATAAGGCTATTGAGGTAATGGCTTCAGGAATGCCCCAGCCGGCTATTTTCAATGACAAGGTGAATCTGTTGAGATTGGTGAGTCTTGGTTGTCCCATTGAAGATGCCAGAAACTATTCTATTAACAATTGTATGGTACCGACTGTTCCAGGGAAGAACTTCAACCATATTTCAGCCTGGGCTGGTGGCATACCTGTTCCTTTGTGCTTGAATGCTGCCTTGGGTGTAGAACCTCTGGCCTTGTACAAAAGAACAGGCGATAAGATTATAGATCCAGCAAAACTAAGCTCGATGGAGGAATTGCTTGATGCCACGATTGATAATTACAGGTGGCTTGTGCATCGGCTAGTTCTCATAGGCAATATCACCGACGCTCTCTATAAAGAGTACGCACCGAGACCGTTCTTATCAGCAGTGATAGACGATTGCATTGAGAGGGCACAGGATGTTAGGGAATGGAACTACATGCCGGATTACCGAGACATAACTCTCTTCGGCCTTAACACTGTTGCTGATTCTCTGGCGGCTGTAAAGCATTTGGTTTATGACGAGAAGAAGGTGTCTATGGAGAAATTAGTCGAGGCATTAAAGAACAACTGGCAGGGCTACGAAGAACTTCACCAAGCGTGCCTTAACGCTCCAAAGTTCGGCAATGATGATGATGACGTTGATTTAATATCTCGGGAGGTAGCAAGACGAATCTCTGAGGAGACCAGGAAGTGTAAGACAAACTGGGGAACTCCTGTTTCAGTAGATGGCACAGCGGCAACAGCTTGGTGGAGCTTCGGGCGTGTCTGTGCGGCTACACCAGATGGTAGGCAGGCTGGGGACGCCTTTAATGACGGAACAATTTCACCGATGGCCGGTATGGACAAAAGAGGGCCTACTGCGGTGCTTAAGTCGGTTTCAAAGGTTGACCCACTGATAAGCTGGAATCATCTATTCAACCAGACTTTTATGCCCCAATACCTCACTGGACACAATGCCGAGTTGTTTGCCCAGTATCTGAAGACCTACGCTGACTTGGGAATTCACCATATCCAGTTTACCACAGTAGGCAGAGAGACCTTGGAGGATGCCCAAAAACATCCAGAGAAATATCCCAATTTGATGGTGCGGGTAGCTGGTTTTGCTGCCTACTTTATAGACCTGGACAAACGGATACAGGATTCAATTATTGCCAGAACACCCCAATGTCTCTAACCTCTTGAAAGGAAGAATGTGACTCACTTGCGCACCGAAAAAGAGGCGAATGGCAGAAAGGGGCTGGTGTTCAGCATTCAGCGGTATAGCATCCACGATGGCCCCGGGATTAGAACAACGGTGTTCTTTAAAGGCTGCCCACTGAGGTGTAAGTGGTGCTCTAACCCAGAATCAATGAATCCATACCCTGAACTCATGGTCAGAGATGCCAGATGCAATGAGTGTGGTAAGTGTCTGGAAGTTTGTGTCCCTGGCGCCATCACTCTGGATAAAACCAGTGTCCTGGTGGATAGGTCGAGATGTGATTTGTGCCTGAAATGTGTGGAGGTTTGTTTTCCTAGCGCAATAGAAATAACAGGTCAGTATATGAATGTGGAGGAGGTGGTAGAGGAGTGTGTTAAAGATGAGCTGTTTTATCGCAATTCAGGTGGTGGTGTGACATTGTCTGGCGGCGAACCTTTGTATCAGCCAGAATTTGCATTAGAACTGCTGAAGGCATGTAAAGAGAAAGGCCTCAGCACGGCCATTGATACCAGTGGTCATGCCAGTTGGGAAGTGCTAGATAAAGTCCTGCAATACACAGATTTTGTTCTCTATGATATTAAGCACATAGACTCGGAGATGCATAACAGCGGCACAGGTGTCAAAAATGGCCTTATTCTAAAAAACCTTAAGCGGGTTGTTGATACCAAACGAGCCAAGGTCTGGATAAGAATCCCAGTCATTCCCGACTTCACGGATTCGGAGCAATATATGGAGCGGTTGACTGTATTCCTGACCAACATGCCTGTGGAAAAGATTTCGCTATTAGGTTATCATGAGTGGGGTAGGCCAAAGTATGGGTTCGTGGGTAGGGAATACCCGCTTGATGGCTCTGTCTCTCCGAGTCAAGAAAGGTTGCAGAGCTTGGGAGATATTATACAGTCGAAAGGGCTGGAAGTTACCGTTGGCTATTAGCCTTGCAAGTGTAAAGATAAAAATTGACTTCCGGTGGTGCGTTAACGCATAACAAACAGATTTTGCAGGAGGTGAAAGAGCGAGAATCGAAAAAACTACTGGCGACATTGAAGGACTGAAACAAGAAACTATAAGGAGGTGAAAGGTCAATAATGAAGATGACAAGGTATTTATTATTTGCAGTTGTTGCGGCGACGGTTTTAATCATATTGCCTTTAGCAGGGTGTGCTCCAAGCGCAGCGCCAAAAGAGAAATACGTCACCTTTTTGAGCTTGAGCGATTTAACTGGACCTGGAGCTGGGCTTGTTTTCCCTGTTGTTGAGGCTATGAACTTAGGATTTGAGGACATAAATGCAAAGGGCGGTGTTGATGGCGTAAAGTTAAACGTGATTACTGTAGATACACGCTATGATACAGCTCGAACGACATCAGCCTACAAGAGATATCGAACTGAACACAAGGTTGTTTATGCTTTTATTCCGCTCACTCCTGGCGTAAAAGCGTTAGAACCACTGATGAAAGTGGATAAAGTGCCTTCAATGACCCCTGCTGATGGCGAGTTTCAGGCCAAAATCGGCTGGGTTTTTCTTGCTGCTTTACCTTACCAGGATGGCTTCGCTGCCTCTCTGGATTGGATGCTGAATGACTGGGAGGCGAAGGGGAATCCAGGGGTGCCTGTGGTGGGTTACATGTCCTGGGATAGCGCATATGGCAGAGAAGCTCTGCGTGGTGGCAAGGAGTATGCCGAGAAAATGGGGATAAAGTTGCTGAATCCAGAGTTTTTCCCCACTGGCTCTGCTGACCACACTGTTTGGCTCAGCAGGATTAAGGATTCCGGTGCCAATTATTGCTTCATAGGTGGTGTTGACCCAACACAGAGCCTGATTTTACGGGATGCCTATAAGTTAGGGCTGACCAAGAAAATCCAGTTTGTTAGCGATTTCTGGGGACTGGATGAGAATGTTGGCCTTAAAGTCCATCCTGAGGCTACGGAAGGTGCCGTGGTTGTTAGCCCATTCGTTCGTGGGGATGAAGCCCGTAAGATTCCCTACGTTGTTGAGACGTGGAACAGATATATGAAGGCTCCGATAAGTGAGATGAAAGCTTTATTCCCGGGTGGGCTACTAATGTCCAAGCATGTCGAGCAAGCTTTGAAGATCGCCCTTAAAGATGTCGGCTATGACAAGATGGACGGTGAGGCGATGTATGAGGCTTATCAGAAGCTGACAGGATTCGATTCCGAAGGCGTAATGGGTCCAGGGTGTGCCTACAGCCCAACAAGTCGTAAATCAAACGATTTTGTCAGATTCTACCGGGTGCAGAGCGGGAAAACCGTTCCGATAACTGACTGGATAAAAGCACCCGACGCTGTATCTCTTTATCCCAACTGGTAGATGACAATGAGTAAAGTGAGAGGAGGAAAAGTATGAGACGGTTTAAATTAAGCAAAGTAATTGTTGTGACTTTAGCTGTGTTTCTGTTAGTAGTGCCATTGGCTGGTTGTGCCGGGAAGCCACCGCCTGCACCTTCGCCGACACTTCCCGCTGGGACTATCAGTGTACAGCCTGTTAAGATTGACCAGGCCATGCTGAAACCACTATTGCCGATGGTCGCCAAGGCTGCCGGTCTCCCTGAGGCGGCAGCAGCAGCGCTCCCACCTTGCTTAAGCATACTGGCCATCCCTGTCAAGTTCAGTGGCTCGGGCTGGCCAGCAAATGAGTTGGTCTTTATAGACCTGGTTATACCTCCCGGTGTTGAGGTAAAAGGACTGACTCCCGGTGAAGATAGTGTCGGTATTGCCGTCGCTACAGCAGATGATGCCGGTAAGTTTGAAGTGACCGTGGAGGCCACAGCGAAGCTTAACTGGCTGCTGAATACCGATTGGTTGCCCACTGTAAAACCAGACTTGAGCAAAATCAAGCCGCTACCGAATGGTGTCTACGATATAAGGGCTACAGGCGCCAATGTTGCAACAGCTGCTACTACGACGTGGGAACTGGCACTGATCGCACCACCGACACCGCCGGCACCACCAGCACCGCCAGCACCACCAGTGGAGCCAGGAAAGCTCTCCTTTGAAGCTGCTGAATATACCAATGCCGAGCTTGGTTTCTCGGTTAAATATCCCAAAGATTGGGCACAGCAGCCGTCTGATGTCCTTGTGTTCTATGCGGCATCACCATCTCAGGTTCCAGTTCTGTTTGTTGATGCTAAGGAGGGAGCCACTTTTGCCGAGACGCTCAAAAATTCACTGGAGGCAGCTGGCGGCTCAGGCTTCAAAGTTGTCTCTGAGAAAGAGACTACTTTAGCTGATGGCACTAAAGCCACCGAGGCAGCGATTGAAGTAACACTGAGAGGGTTTGGAGCCAAAGGTTTTGCCCTGGGTGCGAAGAAGGATAACAAGTGGATATTGGTCACAGTGGGCACCGTAGAGCTACTGGCTAAGTACGACGAAGCTAAGTTTTCAGAGATCGTTCATACCTTACAATTCAAGAAATAGGAGTGTGTTTAGCAAAGGCCTAATGTCATCATGAGCACAGCGAAAGTCCTTACAGCGAAGAGACAGGCCCTTAACTTCAAGGAGTTTGGACATTAAAATCAAGTCTGAGAAGGAGACTGTCCTGGCAGATGGCACTAAAGCCTTCCAGGCTGTGCACATTTGGTAATCCGATAGCCCCGATGGCAGTTTATGCACTCTCTCTTGGCACTATGAAAGATAAAGAGGGTGGTGGTTACAGTAGCTACCGTGTGACTACTGGCAAAGTTCAATTGAATGCTGTTCTCGGAGATAGGTAACACACTGCAATTCAAGAAGTAAGCGTACTTCTAGCTGATAGTGACAATTTGACAACGGTGATGGAGGGAGAAGCCTTGTGACTGAGGCTGGGGGCTTCTCCTTCCAGCAAAATTCGCTTGCCAATCGCTAGACAAGCTGGTTTTGCGATTCCATTCTGGAGAGAAGGAGGTTACCTGTGAAATATGAAGGACTTAAATTAGAGAAATCAGAAGGCATTGCCATTCTAACTTTCAACCGTCCAGAGAAACTGAACGCTATAACTGTGGAAATGGGTGCAATGGGGTTGTCCAGGCTCCTCAGTGAAATTCAAGAGGATGATGATATCAGGGTGTTGATTATCACCGGTGCGGGCCGAGGGTTTTGCGCCGGGGCTGATGTCAGTACTTTGGCTTCACTTACTGAACTCGCCTCGAAATTGAAAAGACAAGAAAAACTTCAGGCTGTTGGTGCTTTTGCGAGGCAGCTATATGACTTGGATAAGCCAGTTATTGCAGCAATCAACGGTGTGGCTGCAGGAGCCGGGGTGTCCATCGCTCTGCTTTCGGATATCAGAATTGCTTCTGAGAATGCCAGGTTCGGTATGGTTTTTGTGTCTAGGGGCTTAATTCCAGACTGTGGGGCTACGTTCTTGATGCCCAGAATGCTCGGTACCGGCAAGTCATTTGAGTTGATGTATACAGGTGACCTTATTGATGCTGAAGAGGCAGAGCGTATAGGTCTGGTCAATAAGGTTGTTCCACATAACAGACTAATGGATGAGGCCATGATTTGGGCCAAGCGGCTGGCCAAAGCACCGCCGTTGACGCTGGCGCAGATTAGGCGTGCTGTTCATAGCGGGTTGTTGAACAACCTTGAGCAGCAGTTATACTTTGAAACATATGCCCAGAATTTCCTCTTTGGGACAGAAGATTTCTTGGAGGGCGTTAACTCGTTCCTGGAAAAGCGTGAACCGCAATTCAAGGGTCGGTGATAGAAGTCGTTGAAGGCGATTAGCATGAACGAAGCAAGGAGACAAAAGTGAAAGATTATGATGTCGTAGTCATTGGCGCCGGTCTGGGAGGTCTGTCCTCGGCAACCTTTTTGGCCAAGACAGGGAAAAAGGTATTGCTTCTAGAAAAGCATAATGTTCCCGGAGGATATGCCTCATCATTCATCCGCGGGCGGTTCGAGTTCGAGATTGCGCTCCATGAGCTCTCTGGGCTGGGGAATGAGAGCAATAAAGGGCCTGTTTGGCGAATATTGAAAGAATGTGGGGTTATTCCGAGGGTGGAATTCATCCCCATTCCAGATTTTTATCGTGCTGTTGTCCTGCCCGATGTGGACATCGTCGTGCCTATCGGGCGTCAAAATTTCGAGGAAACCCTCTGCAACCAGTTTCCTAAAGACGCTGAAGGAATCAAGCAGTTCAGTGCTACGATGTTCGATTTTGCCGAAGAGGCATTGAGGGCAAATCGAGTGGGAATGAAGGCAGTCATGGAAGAGCCCTCAAAATTTTCTACCCTACTTGCTAATTACGGTCGTACATTGACTGAAGTGCTCAATCCGCTGGTATCCGATGATAGGGCACGCACTGTGCTAAGTGAAACTTGTGGATACTATTGCCAACCTCCATCAAAGTGCTCGTTTCTCATCTACGCTTTAGGCACGGTGAGCTATCTCAAATTTGGGCCAGCACATATAAAAGGGAAATCACAGGCCTTGTCTCAGGCCTTCGTTGACACCATTGAGGAGTATGGTGGAGATGTGTGGCTAAATAATGGTGCAGAACGTATTCTCACCTCTGGTGATAAAGTCAGGGGTGTGGTGGCCGAAGATGGCACTGAGATCGCTTGCAAATACGTAGTATGCAATGCCAACCCGTTGATTACATGCCTTGGACTAATCGGTAAGGAGAATGTTCCCGACTGGTACCTGAGGCGCCTGGGGGCATGGTCTGGAGGTGCATCTACGTTTAATATTTATCTGGGTCTGGATTGCACTTGTGCAAAACTGGGCCTTACAACGCATGAAAACTTCGTCAATATTGGAACTGACTTGGACAAACAGCACGAGAGCATGAGGCACAGCATCACCCTTGAACCCTACGGGACAGCGGTTACAGCTTATAACGTGGTGGATGCGGAATTTTCTCCACCCGGTACCGCCTCAGTGGTTCTCACTATGATAGCCTATGCGGAACCATGGCTAAAGCTCTCTCCATCTGAGTATGTGAAGACGAAGAATCTGCTAGCAGACAAGTTCATTGGTTTTGCAGAGAAGATAGCGCCCGGCCTGAGAGACCATATTGAAGTGATGGAAATCGCTACACCACTGACTAATGTGAGGTACACCGGAAATCCAGGTGGTAGCATCATCGGATTTGATGAAAACTATCAGGGCACAGGGCAAGTGCATTTGCCTAACCGTGGGCCACTGGAGGGTCTCTATTTTGCTGGTGCCTGGGTGAACATAGGTGGTGGCTTTGAGACATGCATTGTCTCTGGATATCTGGCGGCAAGGGAAGCGCTAGATGACATGGAGCGGGGAGGGCGTGATGTAGCTGTAATGGAGAAGTTGCAGAGCCAGCTCGCAAAGCAGGCAGAAGGTGCACCTCAATTGAAAGGCACCCTGCTGGCTCAGGCTGAAAGAACTATGACTAAACTACATCCCAACCGTGTTTCTCTAAAAGTCAAGGAGATTATAGAGGAGACTCAAAGCACCAAGACCCTGCGGATGGGACGAGTAGACGGAACGTTACCATATTTTAGGCCAGGCCAGTATATCAATCTATTTGTCAATATTGATGGGGTCTTAACCTCTCGTCCCTACAGCATCTCATCCGTTCCTGGAAAACCGTATTATGATATCACCGTACGACGAATGGAGCCGGGCTTTGTCTCTCATTATCTGCTGGACAAGGTAAAGCCAGGGGATGCCTTCGAATCCACCTCACCAAACGGAAAATTCTATTGCGAGCCGTTGATTGACCCTTCCGACTTAGTCTTTCTCGCTGGCGGCAGTGGCATAACCCCCTTCGTGTCCATCATTAGGGAAGTGACACGACAGAGCTTGCCTGTAAATATCCATCTGCTCTATGGCAGCCGAAGCCCAGCAGATATAATCTTTGGAGACGAGCTAAAAGAGATTGCCAAGAAGCACCCAAATGTAAAGGTGAACTTTGTTATCAGCGAGCCTCCAAAAGGATGGTCGGGGCTTTGTGGTCTACTGGATGCGAAGATGATATCCTCTCTAGTTGGCTCAGTCGACGGCAAGAAGTTTTTCCTGTGCGGCCCAGCTCAGATGCACATTTTATGCGAGGGAGCACTTAAAGCGTTAGGGGTGCCTTTAAGGTGTATAAAGAAGGAAGCTTACGGTCCGCCGGCGGATATTACATCAGAACCTGGCTGGCCAGGAATCTCACTGAAGACGGAATTTGAAGTTTTTGAGGAAAGGTCTGGTCGGACTATTAAAGCCAGGGCGGGTGAGCCGTTGATGATATCGCTCGAGCGTGCTGGGCTGGTGGTTCCAGCCATCTGTCGTTCTGGAGAATGCACCGCCTGCAGAACTCGGCTTGTTACCGGCAAGGTTTTCGCTCCGGCAAGAGTACAGCGGCGTTGGGTGGATGAAAAATCAAGCTATATCCATCCCTGCATGAGCTATCCGTTGGACAACCTGCGTATCAGATTGTAACTCTATGCTATAAGACATTTTAACAACGTAAGGAGGTGGCAAATGGCAAAAGTGAAGGTAAAAAAGGGGGAGGAGCTCAATGGGCTTGGTGAGATGCTCAAGGAGACTATGGACACAAACCTCAAGGACCCCAAGAAATATAAGAGCATTGAGAAGCTGAAAGGAAGCGTAGTCATCAAGGAGTCCACGTCAGGTGTGGCCGTTACCCTCCATCTCAATCAAGGCAACCTGGAGCTGCATAATGATGCCATAGATAAGCCAACTGCATACATGGAAGCCAGATTTGAGAACCTAGCCTATATCAGTTGTGGCAAACTCAGCCCCATAGTGGCTATGCTCACCGGAAAGCTGAAAGCGGGGGGTAATCCTTTATTATTGCTCAAGATTTCAAACATAACGGTACTGAAATAGGGTAGTTTGCGTCATCACAGACTCTTAGATGTAGATCACAGGTTTTCAGCAAGGGGGTGAGAATGGCTGTGTATTACTTCTCGACGAACTGAGATAAGTGTTATAATGGAGAGCCGAAATTTATCAGAGGAGGTTTAGAATGGCTATTTTGTTCGGGTCACAAGAATGGGCAGATGCTATGAAACAAGCAATTGCCAAGAGCCAGCCGTACAAAGAGGCGGCTAAGAACTGGGAAGGAGACATGTACATTATCGTGGAGCCTGATACAGCGTACAAACATAGAAATATTATGTATGTTGACCTGTGGCATGGTGAGTGTCGCGAGGCCCTGGCAGTCAAGGACGAAGGTGCGAAGAATCCCAAATACCGTATATTTGGCCCATTCACCGCAATGAAGGCGATACTGGACAAAAAAGTCGATCCTGTCCAGTCCATGATGACCGGCAAGATTAAGGTCAAAGGTGACATGGCCCAAATCATGAGGATGCCCAGAGCAGCCGTGGAACTGGTCAGCTGTATGACCGCATTCGAGACCGTGTTCCCTGATTAGGCAATTATCCTACAGTGAAGCTAAACCTGGACGGGTTATAACTATTGGCTGTTGACATAATGTAATATGTTAACGTAATTAATTTATGGAGAGGAGGTAGCTATGTGGTACTTTGTAACTCCAGAGGTTGTTTTTGGGCAAGATGCGCTGAGTCGCCTGGCTGAAATGAAGGGAAAGTCGGCTTTCATCGTTACGGATAAGAACATAGTAAGCTTGGGCTTAATTGATAGGGTCAAGGAACAGCTTTCTCAGGCGGGGATAAAGGCCACTGTCTTTGATGAGGTTGAGCCTGACCCATCACTGCAGACGGTAAGGAAAGGTGTGGCCTTGATGAACCAGTCTGGACCGGACTTAGTGGTAGCGGTGGGTGGAGGCTCAGTTATGGATGCAGCCAAGGCCATGCGGGTGGAATATGAAAGGCCAGATATAAAGCCAGAGGAGATAAATCCATTTATTTCAGATTTGGGTCTAGGCGCAAAATGCAAGCTTGTTTGTGTTGCCACAACTTCAGGCACAGGTGCCGAGGCAACCTTTGCGGTAGTGTTGACCGACACGGCTGACCAGAGGAAGCTAAGCCTTATCAATCGTGAGATTGTCCCTGATATCGCTATCGTAGACCCAGAACTTGCGCGGGGTATGCCCCCTGGGATTACTGCGAATACAGGCATGGATGCGCTGACCCATGCCGTCGAGGGATTTACCTGTACCTGGAACAACGACTTCACCGATGGCCTCTGCATAAAATCTATACAGCTTATTTTCCAGTATCTCCCCAGAGCCGTTAAAGATGGCAATGACATGGAAGCCAGGGAAAAGATGCACAATGCTGCCTGTATCGCTGGTATCGGGTTCATCAATTCACTTGCATCCTTGGCACATGCTACAGGCCATTCTCTGGGCGCTGTTTTCCATACACCTCATGGCAGAGCGGTGGGTCTGTTTTTGCCCTACACCATTGAGTTCATCGGGGATGCTCGCGAGGAACTCTGGGCGGAGATAGCTTATTCTCTGAGATTGACGGTGCCTAAAGGGAAAAAGGCAGCATCGGTTCTGGCTCAGGCAATACGTGACCTGGCACGAACTATCAAGGAGCCGCTGAGCCTTAAGGAGCTAGGCATACCATGGGACAAGGTTAATAATTCTATGCAGAAGCTGATAGACAACACCATGGCCGATGGTTCACTAATTGTCTCTGCCAGAGTACCTAACGAGGCAGAAACTGAGAAGCTCTTTCACTATGCTTATGAAGGAAAATCCATAGATTTTTGAGGCGAGTAGAGATTGCCACGGCTGTTCCCTCGTTTACACGGGACGCCTGGCAATGACAGAATAAGAGATATTTCTGGCAATGAGGAAGCAACAAAAATAAGGAGGCAGGAAAATGTTCGGTTACATGGGTAAAATTTTGAGGGTTGACTTATCTAGTTCCAAAATATCGGAAGAAGGCCTGAAAGAGGACGACTGTAAGATGTTCCTGGGTGGCAGCGGCTTGGCAACTAAATACCTTTTCGAAGAAGTGCCAAAGGGCGTTGACCCGTTAGGCCCAGATAATGAGCTCATATTTATGACCGGGCCGTTAACTGGTACGGAATCTCCCAGCGCTGGAAGATATTGTGTAGTCTCTAAATCTCCTCTCACCGGCTTTTGGGGGGAGGCGAACTCGGGCGGCAATTGGGGGGTGCATTTCAAGAGTACGGGCTTTGATGGGATTATCTTCAAGGGTATTTCGCCAAAGCCGGTCTATCTGATAATCGATGATGGGAAAGCCGAACTTAGAGATGCTAACAAGCTGTGGGGCAAAGATGTTGCCGAAACTAACAGATTAATCAAAGAAGAACTGGGTGAGGACTTCCAAGTTGCTTGCATTGGCATAGCTGGAGAGAATCTGGTTAGGTATGCTTGCGTTATCAACGACCTTCACCGGGCACCGGGAAGATGCGGCATGGGGACTGTTATGGGCTCGAAACGCCTGAAGGCCATCGCGGTAAGAGGGACAAAGGAAATCAAGGTGGCCAATAAAGATGTTTTCAGCAACATCTCTAAAACAAATTATGACCTGGTTAACGAAAGCATGCTGAAGATCACCCTGGAGACCTATGGTACAGCTATGGCCACAGACCTGATAAATGTCAGGGGCGGATTTCCCACCAGGAACTGGCAAACTGGAGTCTTCCCAGACATAGAGAAAATAAGCGGAATAACACTGGAAAGCACGCTTCTTGTGGATAGAAAGCACTGCTATGCCTGCCCGATTAGCTGCTGCAGGGTAAGCGTGGTCAAAAGCGGCCCCTATGCCTGCAAAGGAGAAGGGCCGGAGTACGAAAGCATAGGGGCTTTCGGTGGTATGTGCGCGCTTGAAAGCCTGGAGGCAGTAACACTGGCACATAATTTGTGTGATGACTACGGGCTCGATGTGATTACTACGGGGAGCACAATAGCTTTTGCTATAGAGTGCTATGAGAAAGGAATACTGACCAAAGCTGATACCGGCGGGCTTGAACTGAAATTCGGCGACCCTGACATTGTTATTCAGCTGATACACAAGATAGCCAAGAGAGAAGGCATAGGGAATTTGTTAGCTGAAGGGACAAAGAGGGTGGCAGAAAAGCTGGGCAAAGGCGCAGAAAGATTTGCCATGCATGTCAAAGGCCTGGAGATGCCAGCATATGACCCCAGGGCGGCTAAGATATGCGGCCTGGCATTTGCCACAGCGAACCGTGGCGGCGACCATATCACGGCTTATGTTGAAGGCCCGGCCTTCATAGATATCCCATTCCTTTGCGTTGAGGACAGTAAAATCGAGGATCCTATGATAGAAGACCCCAGAGAGACCCTGATCGTCAAAAACCTGGAGGACGCCAACACGGTTTTTGATGCCATGGGGACATGCAAATTTATGGGAATGGCATTGGCTACGGAAGACTGGGTTAGCATGATAGCCAACTGTGTCGGCTGGAAATTCGATGTTAGCGATTTCAGGAAGCTTGGCGAGAGGATTTACAATCTAGCCAGAGCTTTCAGCGTAAGGGAAGGCTTGACCAGAGCTGATGATACGCTACCCAAGCGATTATTAGAGGAGCCGTTGCCTGAAGGTGCCGCTGAGGGACAAAAAGTAGAGAAGCTTGATGAGATGTTAGACGCCTACTATGAATTCAGGGGCTGGGATAAAAAGAGCGGCAGACCAACTCCAGAAAAGCTCAAGGAGCTGGGATTGGATTACGCTATAGATAAAATCTGAATGGAGTGAGAGTGTTTGTTAACCTCCGGCTGTCATTGTGAGCCTCTCTTTTTTGTCATTGCGAGCGAAGCGTGGCAATCTCCGTATGGCACCGGCGTCTGCCTCAGCCGAGATCGCCACGGGACTTCGTCCCTCGCGATGACAGAATGGGGTACTGTGCCTCGTAATGGTGAAGGGGGAATTGCTCGATAATCTCTAAGGGGGTAACATGATAGTTTCTGTGGCTGATAAACCCTGGTTCAAGAGTTACAAGTTAGGACCATACAAGCTTCCGCAGACAAAACAACCTTATCCCAGGATGACTGTCCAAAGCCTTTTGGAAGCTACAGCAGCCGAGTATCCTGATAAAGCTGCCTGTTTCTATCTAGGGTATGAGATGAGCTATAAAGATTTGAAGCAGGAGGCAGACAGATTCGCCACCGCGCTTGTTGGTTTGGGCATCAAGAAAGGCGGTAAAGTAGCCACCATCCTGCCCAATTGCCCGCAGTATCTCATCAGCGATTTCGGAATACTGAAAGCCGGGGCGGTGCATGTTCCATGCAGCGTGTTGCATAAAGAGGCTGATTTGATATACGAGATAGGTGATTCTGGGGCTGAGACAGTAATTTGTTCCGAGATGTCTCTGGAACTGGTTAATTCAATAAAGGACAAGACCAAAATCAAGAACATAATTCTAACCTCGCTTATGGATTATTCTTTGGAGAAGCCGGAATTAAAGAAGGTACCTAGCATATATCAATTTCGCGATTTAATAGCCAGCCACGAGCCAAAGCCTCCACAGGTTGAAATTGACCCGATAGATGACTTGGCAGTCCTCGTCTTTACAGGTGGAGCCACGGGATTGCCCAAAGGTGTAATGTTAACGCATTACACCCGGTCGGTGGCCATGACCCATATTGCTTGGTATATGGAGCCCATAAGGGTAGGGGTTAGAGGGAAAACGTCTATAATGATGCCGATCCCGCTTTTTCACCAGTACGGACATATGATGATGCACTTTGCCGTTTATTGGGGGCTAAAGATATATTTGATTCCAGACCCCAGAGATATTGACATGCTTTTTCAGATGCTGACAAAATATCGTCCTTTTTTGTGTGCCTGTGTACCTACTCAATACTCAAGGTTGGTTGCGAAGGGACTGGGAAGGATAACCACAATGTTTATGTCTGGTGCGGCAGCCTTGGCTCCGGAAATTGCTCACAAATTCAAGCAGCAAACTGGTATGCCGATAACGGAGGCTTATGGGCTGACGGAGACGGGTGGGGGCACACATATTAACCTCTCGTCCTTTTCGAAACTCACCGGCTTCATGTCTGCTGAAAAGCTTGGTTCTATAGGGGTGCCAATGCCGGATACAGAAGTCAAGATAGTAGACCTGGAGACAAACGAGGAGGCTGCTCCAGCTAAGGAGGGAGAGCTATGGGTGCGCGGGCCACAGATTATGAAGGGTTACTGGCCTGAACCGGGCAAAGGTTTGACTGATGGCTGGTTGCCTACCGGCGACGTGGTGAGAATGGACGAAGATGGCTATTTCTACATTACTGACCGCATTAAAGATATGGCCAATGTTTCCGGACTAAAGGTCTATACCAGGCTGGTTGATGATGTACTTTATGGGCACCCTGGGGTCGCTGATGCGGTGGCAATTGGAATTCCGGACCCGGAACGTCCCGGTAGTGATAGAATAAAAGCCTTCGTTAGATTGAAGCCGGACTACGAGGGGAAAGTAACCGCCGAGGACATAATCGGTCACTGCAAAGAGAAGCTTCCAGCTTATGCTGTGCCCAAGTTTGTAGAGTTCAGGAAAGAGTTACCTCTCACCGTCACTGAGAAGATTTTCAAGAGGCAATTGAGGGAGGAGGAGGTAGCCAAGATGAAGGCTAAGGGTGAATTAGCGTAACAGCGTTTAGTAATCACTTGTTGTCATTGTGCACTCTTTCCCTGCTGCCGTTGTGGGCCCTTATAAAAAGGCGAAGGTCAAAACTCAAAGTTTACGTAGGGACAGGTCTTTAGACCTGTCCGAGGTAACGGACAGACCTGAAGGTCTGTCCCTACATATTCTCTGTTGTCGTATAGGCGAGGCTAAAGCCTCGCTGCTACATTTGTAATCAACCTCATAGGTTTAGTTTCTTAGGCAGGTGCTTAAATAAATGCCAAGTTACGAGGATTTAGAAGCTAAGGTAATAGACGCCGGAATATGTACAGTCTGTGGGGCATGTATGTTAGCCTGCCCTAACTCACATATTAAATACCTTGAGGGGAAGCCGAAACGTCCCAAGAAGACACTAGACTGCGTCAGCTGCAATACATGTTTTGATGCATGCTATAGGGTGAGGCAGGGTGTGATGCCTGAAATCGAGGCCATCGTTCTGGGTTCAGGGGAAAAAGAGGGTGTAGGTGTACACAGGCGTATTTTGGCAGCTCGAGTGAAGGGGCAGAAAATAAGCGCCTGCCAGGATGGCGGTATCGTAACCGCTTTGTTAATTTACGGGTTAGACCAAGGCATCATAGACGGGGCTTTGGTTGTGGGAAAGGATGGATGGACACCAGTAGCCTCGATAGCCAAGACCAGAGACGAGATTATAGCCTCGGCTGGCACCAAATACGGTGTGGTTCCGGTGCTAAATGGACTCAGAGCGGCTGTCGTGGAACATGGTTTGAGCAAAATCTGCGTTGTCGGCTCGCCGTGTCACATTCAATCCATCAGGTATCTCAAGCATAGAGGCCTGCCGCTTGCCTCATCGGTGAAACTAACTGTAGGCTTGTTTTGCCGTGAGAACTACTACTACGGCTGCATCGCAGAGAAGGTCAGCGGGAAAGGATTGAATATTAACCAGATAGAAAAGTTCAATGTCGCCGATGAGTTCAACATACACTCCGGTGGAAAGAAATTGTCTTTTCCTATAACCGAGGTAAAGAGCTGTGTCCCCAAGCATTGCCTGGTTTGCGAGGACTTTGCCAGCGAACTGGCTGACATCTCGGTCGGCAGCGATGGCTCTGCGGATGGATGGTCCACCATCATTCTCAGGACAGAGGAGGGTGAGAAGGTGTTCTGCGGCATGGAGAAAGAAGGACTTATAGAAACGGCGGCAGGGGAGTTAGTTGACATAAGGGAAATAGCGGAGCGGAAGAGGGAGAAGGGGAAACAGACGCAAGACATATACAGGTTGACAGAAGAAGGGCTGGAAAAGAAGGAAATTGCGGCCAAACTGGGGATAACCGAATCCAGGGTATCCCACAGGCTTGAAGGGCTCTAGTAATAAATCCTAAATTCTAAAATCCAAATCCTAAACAATATCGAAGTTCCAATTTCCAAATCCAAAACCCGTAGTGTTTTGGTCATTGGTGCTTGCGATTTTGAATTTGTTTGAAATTTGTGATTTCAGCAACCATGTGGCCACGAGGCTTTAGCCTCGTGGCCCCGACCTTAAAAGGTCGGGGGCTTGAAAGGCTGTAACATGGGTTCACTCTCACCCTAACCCTCTCCCGTCAAGGGAGAAGACAGGGTCGAGTTCTCGAGGTTAAAACCTCAGGGCTACACGTTAAATGTAATGTGAGGCTAAAGCCTGGCACTGCATCAGGAGTGCTGTATAACGATTTTGATTGCTTTGGTCTTCTCTTTTGACAGGAATGTGTCTATCGCTTCCCGGTATCTCTCCAACGGGAATCTGTGGGTAATCATCTCTTTTGTGTTTATCTTTTTTGTCCCGAGCAGCTTGGCGGCTATGTCAAAGGACGTCTTCCCGTCGTATTCGGTGGCGTGGCAGTTTATACCGGTTACCTTTATCTCCTGATGCCAGATAGGCGTATAGTCTATCTTGCCCGGCTGGAAGTTTATGCCCAGGATGACTACCGTGCCCTTGCCTGTAACCAAGCGAAGTGCGTTCTGTATAGTCCTGTCATTTCCAACCGCATCGTAGATGATGTCAAATCCTCCGAGCAAAATGCGATTCTTAAAATAGCCTTCAAAATATCTGGCTCCGGTGATGTCTGCTGCATGCTTGTAAGCGCCTTCATTGTCCAATATCACACCTTTTGCCCCGAATTTTGTTGCTATCTCCGCCTGAAATGGGTACCGTGCCAGGCAGTAGATTTCCGCATCAGGTTGGATTGCCTTTGCCACGGCTATGGTTAGTAAACCTATGGTGCCACCGCCTATTACCAGCACCTTGTTGCCCGGGTTCGGTGTTTGTTTCATCACCCCATGTACAGCAACAGCAGTGGGCTCAAGGAGAACGGCTTCGTCGTCAGTTAGGGGATTTGGCACTTTGTAGGGTTGAGAGCGGTGCATTATCATATAAGGTGAGAATCCGCCTCCTGTATCTACAGTCGGCAGTTGTTTCTCCCCTAGGTTTTCGCAGAGCATGTAGTTTCCTGCAGCACACTGTCTGCAAGGGGGGTCGATTTCCATCTGAAAACAGGATGGCCAGTCTATGCGAAGGCTTACCCGGTCACCCACTGCGAGACCATCTGCTTCCGACCCCAGTTCAACCACCTCACCGACCATCTCATGGCCGAGATATTTTCTGGATATGCCAGGCGTCGCTGCCGGAAAGCATTTTGTGTCCATGTCCATAAAGATAAAATGTATGTCCGAACCACAGATACCGCAAGCCTTGTTTTTGACTTTAAGCCAGCGTGGATTGGGTATCTCGGGCTCTTTTACCTCGGCATATTTGAAATGGGAAAACGGTGCGAAGGCGGCACTCTTGGTAAAGTTGGAGGCAATCTTCAAGGCGACTATATTGGCTAGCTTGTTTTCAAAATATAGAGCTTTCATAAGTCCTCCCTGTCATGGCGAGCATTGTGTGGCAATCTCGGTGGGGGGTAACATGTAGGGACAGGGCTTTAGCCCTGTCCGAGACAGACAGGCGGACAGACCTGAAGGTCTGTCCCTACAGCCACCCCGAGATTGCCACGTCGCTCCGCTCCTTGCAATGACAGATAAAAATGATACGCCCCTTGCAATGACAATTCTCCCCTGTCATGACAGCCTTGCCCAAGCGATTTCAAAGGGTCGCGGTTACCTTTGCTATTTCCTCATTCTGAGTCAAGTACAAATTTGTCTAGTGCCGGAAGCAACGCATCACGTTGTGGGCTTTGCATAAGCTTGGCTCGCCATTCAGTAGCTATGCCGGGGAGTAGTTTTTTGAAATCGGGACTCATGCTGGAGAGCTGTAAAATGGTAAGGAAAAGGTCGCTGACATTTTCACCTGGCACCAACAGCATAGCACTGTTGCATTCATCGAGGCTCTTATCGGGGCTAGCCATAAACAAGCTGGTGACCCCGAGCATAGCATGAGGGATCCATTCGCTGGGTACCGTCTGTGCGTAGAGCTGCAGGGCATCATGCAGCGGGGGCACCATGTCGTATTGTGCCAGGTCGTAGCACAATTTGATGAAGCGATTGAGATTGGCTGAATTATCCTGTATTGGGGCAATAATCTTGGGAGCAGCTTTGTCATATTCCCCTTCCTTGGCTAGGAGAAGGCCGGATAGGAATGAGGTTTCCGGCCAGTCAGGGTCAATGGATGCTGCATGGTCAAGTTTTTTTCGAGCTTCGTCCAGATCTCCTTTGGTGATTAGTGCCAGTGACCATTTGTTCAATATGACCGCATTGTTGGGAAACAATTGTGATGCTTCGTCATAGAGCGATAAGGCTTCAGTCCATTTATCAGTAGCTCCTTTATCTGTCCAGTATGTGTAGACATCGGCCAGGTAATAGTGTTCGTAGGCAATATAAGGGTTCAACTCCAACGCCTTATTGAAAGACTTCGTGGCCAAGGATAAAATTTCCGTCTTGAGAGGTTCTTTTTTGACCCGCCGGGCTACAGAATCGCTGTAGGCTCCGAGAAAATGCCAATACGTGGCTTCTTCAGGTTGTATCTTGGTTGCCTTGTCAAAAGCGTAGATGGCTTGCTCATTGAGTGCTCTTTGTAGCTTTAGCCCTTTCTTCAAGTACGTATCGGCCAGGAGTGGCCTACTAGCCATGCCGATGCCGACAATTATCAAGGCTACAGCGCAGCCAAGAGATAAAAAGGCTCTGGTTCTGGTGGCGTAAGAGGCTGCGCTGCTTTTCGGTTGGGCTATTCCTTCAAACTCAGCTCTGGCTGGCCCTTTGATCCGGATGAATCCGCCGATTACAGGCGTCATGGCCAGTATCAACCAGAACACAAGCTCAGGTGATATTGTAGACAGGTTGAAAAAGATGTCGGCCATATATTGGGCTATTCCAGCCGCCATGGCTATTAAGAGCAGTTTATCGCTGTCTGCTGTTGCCCTGCGGAGATAGCGAAAACAAAGGTAGAAGAAGACAGCCAGAATGGACAGAAAGCTAATTAGCCCCAGTAGCCCCATTGTGGCTGCCAGGTATAGATAGTCGTTATGAGGACGGTCTACCAGCTGTGAAATGTAAGTATCCTCGCTTATCAATTTTTTGGGGAAAAAGAGCTGGAAGGTAACGATGAACGTCTCCGGGCCATAACCGATAACCTTTCGCAGAAAATGCAACCTGTCGTTGGAAAACGGAACTTCAGGGGATTCAAGTATTATATTTAGGGCGCTGTGCCAGTACTGTGCTCTCACATCAAGGGTTTTAAGTCCCATGTCTTCAGCAGTTATGTCGAATTTCGAACCTTGGGCTTCTGGTGTTTCGGCGCCATTGCCTGGTAGTAGCATCGGAGACAGAAGTATGGCTGCTATTATCCCTAAGGCGAGTAATGACGCAGCACCAAGGCCGAGCAGGAGCCTTTTTCGCTTAGTCCACCCCAGCAGTATTATAAAGATAATGGGAGCTATAATGTACAAGAGGATAGTGACGGAGTATTGGGCTAGCCAGAGACACCAGAACTGCATGGCTAGCAGAATGGCCAGGCCGATTAGTATTCTAGTATTGTTTCCCTCCTTTCTCTTGTTCCACGAATGCACTATGAGAGCCAGGTTAAATGGGATGACCATGGCCAGGAAGCTGCTGAGGAAAAGCGGGTTGCCGATGGTGGAGAATACCCTGCCGTTGAATGTATGGGGGATTTGGAACACTTTTAACATTACGTCCGGGAAGAAATATTGCAGTATGCCCACGAGGGAGACTATACCTGATGAAAGCAGCAATGTATAAACAGCTCTGAGTAGCTGTGCTCTATTGCGGATTTGCTGTGCCAGTATCAGGAAGAATAGTATCCAGCAGGTTAGGGTGAGCAATCCCGCCTTTCTATGATAGCTTCCCCAGAAGCTTATAGCCGGGGTTATGGAGGCAGCGGTGGCCAGGGCTGCTACCAAACCAAAGACCAATATAGCCAGGTGTAGCGGGGAGGTGAAGACATTTTGCCATTTTAGCCTCTTATGGTTGGCTTGGCTGAGCATCCAGTCAGCCACCCAGAAAGCCAGCATAGCCAGAACCAGAAACTGGAGCAGCGGGGCTTTAGCTGAAACCCAAACCTTGTTGCTTTGAGGGTTGAAAAAGAGGGGAATGAGGAAGATAACACAGAGCCAGGATATCTCAAGGGCTCGCTTGTAAATACTGGTTCGCATTTCTGGCCTTTCTGTAGCGCTATCATTATAGACGTTCTTGGGACTGATGTCAGCCGTGCAGGAGAAGACTAAGGCAAAAGTTAAAAGTCAAAAATCAGAATGACAGTTCTTTGTATGTTTTGGTCGTTGGTATTTGTGGTTTTGAATTTGTTTAGAGTTTAGAAATTCGGATTTAGGATTTCCTGACATGCAGCTGTAGGGCTTTAGCCCTGAATCTGTCTCTACAATGGGGGAGTCCAAGAGGGGCGAAGCCCCTGTTACTCCCGTCACCTAGTACTAATTTCCTATGCGCCGGGCATACCAACTAGGACTAAATTCCCATTTGCGGTGCAGACTAAAGGGCTATGTATTTACATTGACATCTTGGTGCTGCTGATATAACATACAATTGCTATAACCAGAGAATATAGCAAAGAAAGGAGGTAGACGATAATGCGAAAGCTAATTAGAAGCCAGAAAGGCTTCACTCTCATCGAGCTCTTGGTGGTCATTGGCATCCTGGCAACTCTGGCAGGTGTGGTTACCATAGGTGTAACCCAGTTCGTGAACCGAGGCGGCACTGAAGCAAACTGCACTGAGTTGCACAATGTACAGACCGCGGCTACAGCCTGTATCGTGGAGGTGGCGACTGGCAATCTCGCGCCAGGTACAGACTGTACGGACACAGCTGTGCTGCGGACTAACAATCTGCTACTGACAGACACTAGATGTACTACCTACGCCATCAGTTCAGACGGGATAGTTACTGCCCAGAGTGGTTGCGTCACTGGCGTGTCGTGTACGTCACCATAGAAAGCTGACTTGGTGACTCGTATCTGCTGATTGAGCATTTACTAAGAGCAATAATAGGGCAGAAGTAAAACTTCTGCCCTATTTGTTTAATGAGCATAACGGCGAGGCTTAAGCCTCGGGAGCACGACCTTAAAAGGTCGGGGCTACATCAAAACTCAAAAGTTAAAAATCAAAATGACATATAAAAATGCAAAAGTTATAGTTCCCATCTTTGGATTTTGACTTGGCATTTTACATTTTGATGTTTGATTTTTGCATTTTACCACGTGTGCCTTAGGCTATTTCAATGTCAGGGTGAACTGCCACTGGTTGTATTGTGTTTCAATCATGTTCGATATCAGCACCTGGGAGAACTGACCGGAGTTACTCAGGGCTCGGACATAGTCCACGATTGTTGTCTCATCGGGGGATGTGCCGATTATGGCGAGGCTGGTGCTAGTATAGCTGATTGACTTCACTTCGATGATGCCAGGCAGTAGGCTGGTTACCTTGCTTAAATCACTATTTACCTTGGCTCGTTGTGTTTTGGCGTCATCCAGCGGCTGCTTGATGGCATCGCTGGCCTTTTTGGCTGCGGCAATTTGTGTCTGCAGTGTCTTGATTGCTGCCTCGGTTCCTTGTATAACCTGGGCCTGTGTTTGGGCATTGTTAACCTGAGTCTGCAAGGCCGTGGTCTCCCTGTATTGCTGCAGCGTTGATGTGCCAAAGAAGAAGAGCACGGCGATGGCTATAAGGATAAATGTCCAGGAAACGATTTGGATGGCGGGTAATGGCTTGGGCAGATAAGCTTCAGGCGTGACATTTATGTTTACCCTGGCTTGGCTGAAATCACCTCGTGCCTGCCTGAGAGCCAGGCCGATATTAGCCGCATATTCACTTGTAATTAGACTATCAGTATATGATAACAATTGGGGCAATGGCTTAACTCGATACTCCAGTGTCCCTGCCAGCATATCACCTAGCTCACCGGTGACAAAAGCTGCCACGTTGCGGCTGATTTCACCTCCCTTGTGGCTTGAGTTATAGAAGGCAACTGTCTTTTCCAGCTCTTCTTTCACCTCGTCCACCTTATCATGTGGCGAAGTCGCGTCAGCCGGGAAGGGCAGACTGCGGAGCAATTCGGATATGCCGTCAACCATGACCACGATGTCAAAGCCATATGACTGGGCGTTTATTATTATGGAGTCTCTTTCGTCGGCAACCCTGGCCAGGGCCAGAGGTCTAGCCTCCATGGCTTCAGATTGAAGTCCCGCCTGGCGCAACGTGGCTAACATGGCATCAACCGTATTGCGGGGTAGGCCGATGAGACACAGGGTGGTCTCTATGTCCGACATGGATATTGCCTGCCAGGATGTATAAAGCTCGCTTAGGGACACCGGCATTAGTCTTTCCATTTCTCGCTTGGCGGCCTCAGCTAGCAAGGCTTTGGGCAGCCGAGGCAGATTGACTATGTGGTATATAGAGTGGATGCCGCTGATGCTGACCACAACCTTCCTTTCGGCAATGCCATGGGCTGCCATGAGCTCGCTGATACGCCGGCCAACGATGGCAGGATCGGTGATGACACCATCATGGACCAGGCCTGGCTCCAGCGGCAAGGTTGCTGCCGCTTCCATCCGCTTTCCCTTGACCACCATCATTTTTATGGAGGTATCTTCAATGTCTAGTGTAACCATAGCTGCTTATCCCTTTTCCCATTCCCTCTTGCCGTGTAGGGACAGACCTTTAGGTCTGTCCGCCAAATCGGACCCCCACGGACAGGTCTGAAGACCTGTCCCTACGGAATTTTAGAGTAATCATGGCTATTACTTACTGCTTTCATGACAGAGTACGTTAATTGTGACTGTGGCTCTATCTTCTACCCCTTCCTCTCCGGCGGATGTGAAAGTGAAGTGCTGGATCTGGGATGTTGGCAGCTTGTCATCCAGAGCCAGCAGGAAGTTCTGGAAATGAGGCATCTGTCCTTTGAGGCCCAGTTGAACGGTTAATGTTGCAGTTTTCGAAGTTGACACCTGGGTCTGCGTGACGTATATGGCGTTAAGCTCAGCCAGTTCCAGCAGGCTGTCGACTATTTCGGATGTCTGGGTGGTAGTGGGGAAAACGGCTTTAGCCGCCTCCATCTCTGCCGTAATTTGCGCTAGCTGGGCCTCAAACTTGTCTTTCGGTGTTTGCTCTACGGCTAGTATTTTCTGTAGGTTGGCTAGGGTGGCCTTCAACTCAGTTTGCCTTTGTGGCTGTTGCTGATTTACCAACCATAGGGGGATGAGGATAATCAGGAAAATGCCGACAATCAGCACCAGCTGGCTTACTCGGCCCACTTTGGGCAGCCTATCAAGGCCGCCTTTTTTCTTTTCTGGTTCAGGTTGAATCATTACTAACTACTTAGTTCTGTAGATTTCTCCTCTGTGACCGATGAATTGAATCACGATGGTTTTGCCTTCCACCGAATAAACAGCTCTCCAATCTCCTATACGTAGTTTAAGCATTCCTTTAAACTCACCGCCAAGAGGCTCCGCGCTAACTTTCTCGAAATTACTGGCTAGCCAAGCAATCCGCCTCAAAATCCTTCTGGCTGTTAGCTTATCAATCTTTTCAAGGTCTTTTATTGCACCTTCAGTCCAGACAATCTTAACCAAGTCTTTTGACTACCTCTTCATGAGCAATTCTCTTGGAGGTAGTTTTCAGGCGTTTCTCCAGTTTCTCTCCAAATTCGTGCTTGAGCTCTAAACCGGAATCAGGGTCTCCAAGGAACTCTAAGATTTTCTGTTCTATGAGAAGCTCCAGCTCGTCAATGCTCAGGTCTTTGACTTTTGCCATGTTTATCTCCTCGGGTTCCTTAAATTTGTTGGTGCATTCGTCAATCTAATCTAGTGTAACATTTTTGCTTTGAAAAAAACAGAGGTGTAAAGCCCGGCACTACATGGTTGATTAAATCACAAATTTCAAATTCCAAGCTCCAAACAAATTCAAAATCGCAAACATCAATGACCAAAACACTCGGGGTTTTGAATTTGGAGCTTCGATATTGTTTGTGATTTGTGATTTAGTATTTGGGATTTCCTATTCTGTAGCCGCGGCCTTTTAAGGTCGCCAGCAAACAAAGCGCCATTGGCAGATATTTCCCACCCCAGAGAGCTACTTTATTATGTTGTACTTGAGCAGTGGCGGGCTATTGCCACCCTCGCCGGAGCCGCCGCCGCTACCGCTATCACCTGGAAAGTCAAGCCCCTCCTCAGGTACCCCTACCAGGTTGAGGGTACAGCCCGGCTGCAGGTTGACGTTGGCACTGCCGGCTATGGAGCCATAGAAGTTGGCACTGGGCTGTAGATTAGTGGTGCACTTCACGGACATGAGAAAGATGAACTCCTGGCCGCCGGTGAAGCCCCGGAGCATGTACTGATTTGCGGTCTGGTCTGTAAACCCGGTTCCTGCAGGATTGGGAAAGGTAAAACCGGTAAAATCAGCAACCTCATATTTATTAGTCGATGTCAGTGTTTTGGTGGAGATAATGTCAGCATCGGATATGGCTGCCAGCCAGTAGTTGGTTTTGGTAATGGCGATTTCCGGGACGCTGACCGGCTTCCAGCTGGATACGGTGATATTATCAGCGCAATCGACTGAGCCGAGCAGGGTTCCGGGCGACCCATTATTATCAGCATAGAGCGCCACCTTGACATGGGCTGGTGGCGCTTCGGGGTCGGCGATATAGCACTTCACCTGGATGCTGCTTAGCTTATCAATATTTTTGGATTCGAATTTAGACAGAAGGAATCTATCCTGATAGTCTGTAGTAGTCCCTGTATCCACGTCATCAGCGCCGAGCAAATAATTACCCTGTCCCAGTTTGGGCTGGAATTCGACATGTCCTACTCCAATAACGCAGCCCGGTCCGTGTAGCTCACAATCAGGGCCAAAATAGACTGCACTGTTACTTGCATTCGGGGTTGTTGGGCATGGGTCTTGGTAGTATGTGGCGTAGATAGTCTGCCCGTCAAGGAGTAAAATAACGTCCTTGTCTGAGAAGTTGAACTTTCCATTGACATATATTGTCCCGCTCAGTTGGGCGTAGCCGCTGCCGTTAATGCTCAGGTCACCGGTGCAGTATAACCAGGGAATAATTACAGGATTGGATGACGTGCCCCCGGAGACGGTGTAAGTGCTGGAGGAATATGGGTTGTCAGGGCAATAGTTCGCGGGGTCAGCACACACGTTGTCACTAAAATTACTCAAGTAGTAGGCTGAAAGCTGCGCCTCTGTAGGAAAGGTTACTGTTCCTTGCCTAACCTCACCGGTTCTTACATCGGCGTTGTTGTCATATGTCCCTTGGTAGAGAATACCGCCATAGATTACATCGCTGGATTTGGTGGTTATGCTTCCCGAGCTGGTAATGGCGTGTTCGAACAGCCAGGAAAAATCGGAGCCGGCGACCGCCTGGGCTTCGATGACACTCTTGATTTCGCCGTTGAGCCTGGCGGTGGACCTGATGGTGTACAAGTCAACCTCCAGGTTCTGTAGCTCCACGGTTACTGTCATCCCATTCACCTCTTCAGTCAGGTCATACGAATTGTCACTGGCGAACAGGGCAATGCCATTTCCCACTTTCCAAAAGGCATCCATTATGCCGGCATCAGCAGCATAAATCCCCAAGGTGTTCTCTACAATCTCACGGTTGGCAGTGAGATTGGTGGTCATAAGGCTGAGGACGGGTACCACGAGCAAACCTCCTAGCACCATCAAAACCAGCGCCATGGGCAATACCTGGCCGGACTCTTTTTTCAATATTCGTTTCAGCAATTTCATCTTGCCCCTCCTTTACTCGCATAGCGCTCTGTCCTATCGAGGGAGAGTGAAAAATGGGTTGCGGACAGACCTGAAGGTCTGTCCCTACATGTCTTCATTATTATTCTCTTCAGTAATTTCATGATTTACCTCCTTAGAATCTCAGGTGGGGGTAACACAATGAGATTGCCACGTCCTTCTAAGGAAGGACTGGCAATGACAGGGAGGGAGTTTTTCACCCACCAATGTAGCCCCGACCTTTTAAGGTCGCCCATTTCTCTTCTGTCATGGTGAGGGGCGTTAGCCCCGTGGCGATCTCGGCACAAGGCCAACGTCGGTGCCAGGCAGAGATTACCACGCTGCCTGCCACGCCTTTGGCTCGCAGCTTCGGCTGGCAATGACTGTCGGTTATTACCAAACATCTTATCCCTCATCTCCTTCATGCTAGCTACGGGGGGACTCTCTGCATGGTTTCATATGTTCTTTCGACTGCTGCCTCGCCGTAAGTGGCTTCTATGGTAAGGATCAGCGTGCCGTTGTCGGAGTAATATTCCGCGCTGGCCACAGAAAGATATTGGGCTATCATGACTGGCTGCCCGCCAGTGTCATCCCGCATAAGCCTTTGCCCGCCGTCAGGCATATCTTGTAACTGGTAGACTATAGTCTTGTCGGGGGGTGTGATCTGCGGCTGTGTCAGTGTCAGGAATGTGGGGGTTCCCGGGTCTGAGTCGACCACTATAGTCTGTGACATCAGGACATCGCGGGAGATCAAGTGGCCGGCGTTCTGCACCTGGCGTAAGGCGATAGCCCATTCGGTGCTCTTGGGGCTCAGTCTCATCATGGTGATAATGGTCATTGAGGCAGCGCTGACGACTAAAGCGGCTATGGACATGGCGACCAAAAGTTCGATCAGGGTAAAGCCCTTCTCGGTTATTTTCAGTTTAATGTTTGTGCCCCACATATTAGGAAATCCTAAATCCGAATTTCTAAACTCTAAACAAATTCAAAACTTCAAGTACCAATAACCAAAACATACAAAAAGCTGTCATGGCGAGGGGCGTCAGCCCCGTGGCGATCTTGGGGTGGCTGGAAAAGGCAATGAGATTGCCACGCTTGGCTCGCAATGACAGGGAGGAAACTCGCAATGACAGGGATGGGTATGTGTTCATTGTTTCGCCTTGTAGCCAACCATGATGAATGCTGTTTCTGTGTCATGGGTAACGGTGACTGTTATCTGCTGAAGTCCATCGTCGTTGGTAGGGTCATCACCTTTGGGATTTAGGCGTATAGCGGCGATGTCGATGTCATAGCCATCGGGGATGTCGGTCAGTTTTGCGGTCTGGTAATCCGGCGGGTTATTGGCATCATCATAGGGCCATCTCTTGATAGTTTCTAGCTGTGACTTAGCCAGGCTCTCAGCCGTTACGCTTTGATGGGTGACCATTACTCCTTTGGAGGAAATGGACATACCAAGGAGGAAAACGGCGGCCACGGCAGCTAAAATACCGAGAGCTACCAGGACCTCTAGTAAAGTTAGCCCTGGCACGCCGTTCTTAGCAGAGCAAAAGCCTGGCAAGGCCACCCGCTGCTGACTTCTGGTCATCCTGCCTCCTAACCCACCAGGTTCAGGGCGCCGTAGATGGGCATGAATACAGCTAAGGCGAGAAAGCCAACCATAATCCCCATGGCTATGGTCATCACCGGCTCGATCATGCTAATCATGGTCTGGGTCCGTCTTTCGGCTTCAATTTCAAAATTTTCAGCTACTATAATCAGTGAGTCATCCAGATTACCGGTTTCCTCGCCTACCTTGGTCATTTCCACCATTAGAGGCAGGAAAATCCGTTCACTGCTCATAGGTTTAGCTAGGCCCTGGCCTCTGAGCATGCCATGTTCTACTACACCCAAAGCTCTAGCTAACACTCTATTGCTGGTGGCTGAAGTGGTTAAGGTCATAACTTCAGGCAGTGGCAAACCAGCACGAAATAGCAGTGATAGGCTGCGACAAACACGTCCTAGCTCACTTACCTGAAGTATGCGTCCGATTACGGGTATTTTCAGTAAAAGCCTGTCCCGCGTATAGCGCCCATTTGGTGTTCGAGCATATAAGAAGCCGACTATGAGCAGAGCGATGATACCCACCAGTAGAAACAGGCCGTAGCTTCCAATGAAGGTCATTCCACCTACAAGCATCTTTGTGGGCAACGGTAAATCGCCGCCTAATGTTTCAAACATGGCGATCACTGGTTTCAGGAGGAAGCCAACCAGGAGAACGCCCACGACTATAGCTAGTGCCAAGACAACTGCGGGATACATTAATGCCTGCTTTATTTTACCGGCGGACGTGGCCTGACGCTCGGCATAATCGGCCAGGCTTCTGAGCACGGTTTCGAGCGAACCGGTTTGTTCGCCAACGTTAATCAGCTTGCAATAAAGGGAAGGAAAGACATTAGGATGCTGAGCTAGAGCCATTGATAATGATTTGCCACCACGAAGGTCGTTGATTACTGTTAGAAGCACCCCCTTAAGGCTTTTGTCTGTTGTTTGAGCTTCGAGGAGTTCCAGAGCCTGGATGATGCCAACTCCTGATTCCAAAAGCAGTGCCAGTTGCCGGCAGAAGGTAACCAGCTCGGACGGCTTGACTTTTGCCTGGAAAAGTCTCAATTGCTTGGGGACAAAGGTGGAGATAGGCTTAATGCTGACCACGCGGTAGCCGATGTTAGCCAGCATGTCTACAGCTGCTCTCTCATCCGCGGCTGAGACCTTTCCCTTGACTATTTGTCTGTCCCCGGTATAGCCGAGATAGGCATAGTCCATGTTACTTCACCCTTTACATTATCTGACGAGGCTAAAAGCTCGCCACTAATTTATTAGCTATCTTCATCATATATTATCGATAGTGCAATGTCCACCGAGAGATAGCTAATTTGCCACTTTTCGGGTAGTAAATTAGTACTAGGTGGGCAGACAACAGCCTCATCCCCTTAATCCCCGTCTTTTTCCCATACCCCAGCCAGGGGTGAATCTTGTGCTGAATGCCTGCCTACTATATCCCCCTTTACATTATCTACGAGGCTAAAGGCTGGCAACTGCATGTTTAGGCCCGTCAGTATATTTAAAGGCCTTAGTCACCTATGGAATAGGCATTGCGCAGCACTTCGTAAGGCGTGGTGATACCGGCTCTAGCCTTAAGCATGCCGTCTTTGGCTAGAGTTAGCATTCCTTCTTCGATTGCCTTGGCCCGAATTTCAGCGGCGGGGGCCCCGGTAACAATTGCCCGTTTGATTTCATCGCTCACTGTCAGGATTTCGAAAATGCCTGTCCTGCCCAGATAGCCGGTGTAAGTGCACATTTTGCAGCCAGCGCCAGAAGCAAATTCGCTGCGTTCCTCACCTGTTTCGCGGTGATAAGCTGCTTGCTCCACTATAGGCACGTTGGTCTTGCGGGCGCAATTAGGACAAACACGCCGAACCATTCTTTGTGCCACAATGCAGATGACTGCTGAGCATATCAGGAAGGGTTCAACACCAAGGTCAATAAGTCGAAAGAGGACGCCTACAGTGTCGTTAGCGTGAACTGAAGATAGCACTAGATGCCCGGTGAGAGCAGATTGAGTGGCTATATCAGCCGTCTCGCTATCCCGGATTTCACCGACTAGGATAACGTCAGGGTCAAGGCGGACGATAGCCCGCAGCCCACTGGCAAAGGTTACACCGGCCTTGGGATTTATTTGTATTTGGTTTACGCCTCGGAAACGGTACTCCACAGGGTCTTCAATGGTGATGATATTGCGGCCCACCTTATCCAAGGAGTTGACTGCGGCGTAAAGGGTGGTGGTTTTGCCGGCACCGGTAGGGCCGCTGAGTAAGACCATGCCATAAGGTGCCATGAGCATGCGCTCGAATCTTTCCTGGCTCTCAGGCAGGAAACCGAGCTGAGATAAAGACATGACTGCCATTGATTTGTCCAGAAGGCGAAGCACCGCCGTTTCACCGTGTACAGTGCTGATAGTGGCTACCCGGATATCAATATCTCTTCCTGTGGTGACAACTGAGAACTGGCCATCCTGGGGACGGCGTGGGTCAGCGATATTCATACCGGCGAGGATCTTAATACGGGAAATAAGTGGACCATGAGCGCCAACGGGCAAGGAGGTAACCTCATGAAGAATGCCATCAATGCGATAGCGGACACGGAGCCTGTCTATTTCAGGCTCGATATGGATGTCAGAAGATCGGGACTTCACGCCCTCTTCGACCAGCAGACTTAGAGCCTTGGCTACCGGGGAATCGTCAGCTACTACTTCGGCGGACCTATCTATAGGTATTACTTCGATGGATGGTGCCACCATGCCGAACTGTTTGGCTATTTCGCTAAAGGCTTTGTAGTTGAAATCAATGGCCTCCTGTATATCTATAGGTGTGGCTAACACCGCCTCAATTCTTCTCTTGGTCTTAGCGGCTAGGGCTTGTATAGCTAAAACATCGTCAGGGTTGGCCATGGCCACACGTAAGGTGTTGTCATCAACTGCGAGTGGTACTACATTATACTTTCTAGCCAGTTTTTCAGGGATTAAATTAAGTGCTTCTGGCGTTGGAGCTTGCGTCAGTACATTAAGTCGGGCGACGCCGGAAGGTGGTCCGGTAACCACTGGTTCAATGGGTATTGGTTTGGTCACTGGGGCCGGTGCTGGTTCGGTTACTTTGACTGTCGTCGGTTCTGTGCTTGACTGTGCAGGTGCGTTTTTGGCCATGTGGGGTTCATGGGTTGGTTTCTGTGGAGTTGCTTTGGCAACTTCGAAGACTGTTATCTGCTGTCTTTCAGCTAATTGCTTGGCTTCATGGCTGAGCTTAGGTGATGCCACGAGCACGCTGCGGATGATGCCAGTGTCCTGAGCTCTAGCGTCAAGCAAAGACACAGGCTCCATGTCTACCTCATCGTTTGCAGACAGGAAATCTATGCTCACTGGATGTGTGATAAGGCCATCGTCAATGTAAGCCAATACATCAAAGGTATGCTCAATTCCTGATATACCTTTTACTTTGGCGTTTTCCTCGAGTCTATAACCATGCTCAGTTAAAGATTTAAGGAGTTGGGCTCTGCTGCTGAATTCAACTGGCTTATGGTGTTTAGCTGATTGTGGTGGCGCTGTATTCAGGAAAGCGTCCAATCTATTGTTGTCAAAGACCTTTATCCGCTGTTGCTGGGCGAAATTGACGGCCATGGCGCCGAGTTTGGGTATAGCAATGAAGATTTTGTCAGGGATGTTGACATCATTAGCCTTTTCATCGAAATTGAATATAGCACCTAAGCCCACCTCTTCACGCTGGCTGACAGATAAGCCAATGACAATATCATAGCTGAAAAAGCCAGCGTCCTTATGAGCCAGCATGGCAAAGGTATGCTCAGTTCCCGAGCTCCCTTTGATTTTGGCATCTGTGGTTATTTCGTAACCATAGTGCTTCAAGTGTTGTGCTAGCTGGCTCTCAAGTGCCTGCTCAGAATCCGCCTTTGCCATCTTTAATTTCGCCTCATCTTGAGTACAAGGGAATTTCAGACATGTAACCCCATGAACCCCAAGGTATGGGTTTCACAGGGTTTATCTTTTTGGTGACTATTTGGTTTCAGGGCACGGTTGTTCCCAAGCCATCCCTTCGGGGTAATGGCTCCACGCCTGGTAGAGCCTGCTCCAGTCTGGGGGCATAGTTATTGCTGGCCATGCGTGTCATACCCAGGGGAACAGTCTTTGGGGCATTCACTACCATGAAGCAGGCACCATCGGCTATCGGCTTAATCACCTGATAGCTGAAGGCGGTAGTGAATATGATATCATCGAGCTTGCCAAATCCGGAAGTCGACTGTTTGAATGCATCAATTGCCATATGAATCGTTTGGATGAATTGGCCATACGTTTCAGGAGGAATTTTATTCTCGGGTGACTCCCAGGATGAAAGCACCATCCCATCATTATCTGCTACCATCATCACCCAGGTTCCGGCCAGTCCACTTGCCATCTGGGACAATATTTCCTTCATCCTAATATCTGGCATTAGACTTTACCTCTTAGTTCCAGTGTAAGCAAGTCAAAGTACGTTTGTCAAGCTCATCAATGAATTCTGCATAGCACTTTAGTACTATATGGCACTTTTGTAAGGAATCATGAGCGGCGAATTAGTGCTGTAAATGTGGGATAGCGAAAAGATGATAATGCCAATAGTCAATAAGAGAAAATACTGAGAAAGGACAAAATACACGAGGTACTTCTGGCTCAACCCGACCGATGCCTAGGCTTGTTTTGCTGCTGTTTTGTCTGGTTTCAGGGCACGATTGTTCCCAGGCCATCACTTCGTGGCGATGGTGCGTGGCCCGGTAGAGCCTGTTCCACTCTAGGAGCATAAATGTTGCACTGCGTACGTATTTCACCCAGAGGCATGTTCCTTGGGGCACTTACTACTATAAAGCAAGTTGCGTCAGCTATCGGTTTAATCAACTGATAAATAAGGGTGGTGCTGAATATTATATCATCGAACCTGGTGAAACCGACAGGTGACTGTTTGAATACATTCATTGTGGCGTTAAATATTTGGATGAACCCGCCCAGTCCTTCAGGGGAAACTTTATTATCGGGCGACTGCCAAGATGCAAGCACCATGCCATCGGTATCTACCACTGTTATCATCCAGATTCCCCCCAGTCCCCTTGATGTCAGTACCCTTGCCATTTCGGACAATATGTCTTTCATGTTGGCATCTGGCACTACGGGTTACCTCCGTTCTGTCTGTTTCTGATGTTGGATTTTTCTCAGGCGTTACGTGAACTGACTGTCAACTGTTTGCTCGGAATCCGCCTTCGCCGTTCTTGTTTCGCCTCATTTTGAGCACAAGACTATTTCAGGACGCATACTATATAAACCCTGATGTATAGGTTGCACAGATTTTGTCTTGTTGCTGCTTGTTTGGCTTCAGGGCACTACTGTTCCTAAGCCATCGCTTCGGGGCAACGGTTCCCGGCCTGGTAGAGCCTGCTCCAACCTAGGAGCAAAATTGGTGCACGCCATGCGTATCATACCTAGAGGCACGCTCCTGGGGGCACTCACAAATAGAAAGCAAGCCCCCTCAGCTATTGGCTTAGCCAGCATATAGCTGAATTGCGTGGTGTATGTGACATCATCGAGCTTGGTGAATCCGACAGTCGACGCCTTGAATGCATTGATAGACGCGTTAATTATTTGAATGAACCCACCGAAGGCTTCAGGGGAAACTCTATTTTCGGGTGACTCCCAGGATGAAAGCACCATGCCATCGCTGTCGGCTACCATTACCACCCAGGTTCCTCCCAGCCCCCTTGCCATTTCGGACACTAAGTCCTTCAATGAAGTACCTGCCACTACGACTTATCTCCTTTCTCTCTATTCCTGATGTGGGAAAAGAGTCTATGGTCAATGTCTTGCTTTTTATTAGGTTCTATGTGGTTCCCTATTTCCTCACCTCCTTATTGTGCCGGAAGTCTTGCGTTGCTGATAAGAGCCTATATCAGATAGTCTCCGACACCTACGGCTCCTCTTTCACCTCTTATGCGAACTCGATATTTTCAGCCATCCTCTCTTTATGGAACGCAATTATATTACTTGACTCAAGTGTAAGCATGTCGCCGTACATTTGTCAAGTTCACCGATACGTGCCATATAGGACTTTAGTACTATATGGCAATTTTGTAGCAATCGTGAGCGGTGAATTAGCGCTATGAAAGTCAGATAGTTAAACAGGCAACGATATTATAAAGATGGCATAGAGTTGCGCTATTTATACTGGCGAAGGTCTTGATTTGGAAAATGAGCGGGCCACGAGCACTGGTTGATATAGGCATATTCTATGCTAGTTTGGCTGGGTTGTTAACTTCAATAACTTTGATTCTTTGATATTGGGCAAACTGTTTGGCTGCATGGCTGAGCTTGGGGCAGGCGAGCAAAAGTTTATCGTGGATGCCTACATCGTAGGCTTTGGTATCAAATGAAGACGCGGCATCAAAGCTGACCTCATCTTTGGCTACTAGAATACTTATGCCTAAGGTGTGGTTTATGATGCCATCGTTGTGGAAAGCCAGCATATCAAAGGTATGCTCGATTCCAGACCTGCCTAAAATCTTGGCTTTTTCCTCGAATTTGTAGCCGGAGTTTTTTAAGTGTTGTAAAAGCTGGGCTCTGGTTTCGAAGATGAAAGGCTTGCCGCTTGATTTCTTTTGGGTTGATGTGGGAGGCGAATCAAGGAGGGTTTCCAGGTCTTTTTCCTCAATGACTTTAATCCTTTGCTGCCGGGCAAATTGTCCAGCTTCAGAGCTGAGTTTGGGCATAACCAGCAAAACCTTGTCGTGTATACCCAAATCATATACCTTGTTATCGAAAGCGAAAACCTCAGCTAAGCTTACTTCCTGTCCCTGGCTATCAACTAGTATGCCGATGCCGAGCGTGTAAGTTATTAAACCATCGTTTCGTTGTGCCAGGATGTCTATTAAATGTTTAGCTCCTGATTTAGTTGTACCGTTGACCTGGGCACTTTCAACCACCTCATAGCCCTGGTTCTTAAGAAAGTCTACGAATAGTGGTCTTTCGCTAAGCTCAAATACAAGCCGGCGTTTCATCTTCTCATTGAGGCGATAGGAATAGAGGTTGGTCTCTTTTGCCTCATCCCCAGAGAAGAAGAATGAGCATTGGAGGCACTCCCAGCTGGGTGTAGCTTCTTTTGATATACCACCGCATTCACGGCATTTGTAATTGATGCCTAGACTCTGATAGTCAGTGCCGAGGAATCTAAGTTCCAGTTTGCATTTAGGGCAGATGTATTTACCACTATCCACATAGTCATCTTCTAGGCTGTTGTTGCAGCAGGTGAAGTGTTCCAGGACTCGTCCCTTGGCTATGTTTCCGGAGCCACACTTGGGACACCCAAGCACGGGTTTCAAACTCGGAGACTGGCACCGGGGACAAAAGGAAATATTTTGATGGGACTGCCTCTCAAGAATAGCTTCATTAGCCAGGAATTCTAAAGTTGTTACAGCTTCCCGAGTTGTCGACCCTAGGAGGCTTTCTGCTTGGGGGTAGGCGAAACCGTCCTTGGTGGCTAAGTTAATGGTCGGACTAATCTCGCTGATATTGCCTACCAGAATCTCTTTGACCAACTCCATGGCCTTAGAGCCCTGTTTTGTTATTCCGATTACGTCAATGACCTCGACCATTGCCTTCTCCTGCTATTTGATTCCGATTGAAACAGTTTAAACCAAATGTTGGCAAGTTGCAATATATCCACCTAGCTTCAGACGGACCTTTAGTCGCATCGGAGGTAGTACATTAGTCCTAGGGGGTATGGGCAAAAATCTAAAATCAAAATGACAGATGAAAATGCAAAAATTATTTCCCTTGGCTGTCATTGCGAGCGAAGCGTGGCAATCTTTGCCTGTCACCGACGTTGGCTTTGTGCCGAGATCGCCACGGGGCTGACGCCCCTCGCGATGACAGTCAAACGGTGTTTCGGTCATTGGAATTTGGTGCTTAGGATTTAGGATTGAAATTCATCCTCACCCTGACCCTCTCCTGTCAAGGGAGAGGGAGGTACTTTTATTTGACAAAGGCAGGGCGTTAGGATACAATTGTAGTTGTTTAAAGCAACAACAATGATTGATTTACAGAATTATGTGAATGTACGTGAAGCAGCCCGGCAGATAGGCATACATGAGGAATCATTGCGGCGGCTTCTCAGGCTGGGTAGTCCGCCTGGGATGAAAATAGGTGGTCAGTGGTTCATTCGTAAAGAGCAGTTGGCTCTATTCACAACTACCTATGATGCCAAGACTGGTAAGAGAAGGCACCTTATCTAAGGGTTTGTTCTTTATAGTGGTGTATTTATGCGAAAATCAAAGAACATCGCTAGCCTGAGTATATTGCTAATTGCAGCGTTGCTCTTAAGCTTAATGCCTTTGGTTAGTGTTAAGCTGGTTTCGGCTGTTGAGCCTAGTATACTGAGTTGGTCTATCGTTGATACACCAAGGCCAGGCTTAGACAATAACGTCATAGCTAGCCCTTCGGAGATAAATGTCATCGCCATCGGTTCTGATGACAGGACCTTTTATGCGGTGGATATACCTGGCGATCCACCAGGAGGCACATATCCCGATGGCAAACTCCGTAAGTCGACCGATGGTGGCGTTACCTGGCTAGATGACTTAACCCGTTATCTAACTGCAGCTGGTGCCAATTTGCCTGTGTGGAATATTGCTGTAGCACCGGATGATGTGAACTTTTTGGTTGCTGTTACTGATGTACCAGGGGGTCCTCTTGGGCCACAGAGGGTGTTTGTCTCCAAGAATGGAGGGGCTACCTGGGATATGGCTATCACCGGGCTTGCTCTGGGTGTCGGCGAGTATATTAGCTGTGTTGATATTTCCATGGACTACGGCGGCCAGCGTGATATTGCCATCGGTACTCGTGATGGCACTGGTGCTGCCAATGGCAGGGTGTGGGTGATGAAGGTGGCAGTGGGGGTCCCTAGTTGGGTGGACCAGAATTTGCCGCCGTCTGATGTGGTGGCGCTGAAGTTCTCGCCTACCTATGTTGGTGATAGCAGCCTGGTGGTTGTCTCATCGACGGCTGCTGGCACCCATCTCAATCTGGGCATTCATGATACAGTTGGCAACACTACGACTTGGAATACCACTGTTGGTTATCCGGCTGGTGGTTTGCTGATTACTGTCACCAATGCTGGGCAAGTTATAACCGGTGACTTGGAGTTGCCATCCGATTTCTCAGGGCAAACTCCTAGTCTGCGCCGCTATTATGTGAGCCTTGACGCCTTTAATATTACTTACATTGGCGACATTTATCGGATTGACGATACCGTTGTTTCCTCGGTAAGAGATCCGAACACGGGCAGGATTTCCAGCATTGCCTATCGCGGTACCTATGGCGAGGGTGTGCTTCTGGCGGGCGAAGTTGCCCAATCTACCATCTCCCCTGGCAAAGTCCGTATCTGGCGAACCTCGAACCCCAACGCTACTGTGGGTATGCCAACCTGGTACCAGTCAAATGACCTTAAGTCGCCGACTGGCGGTGCTAATTCCAACTTTGCCAATGCCCAATTAGCCTGGAGTCCTGATGGCACAAGGGCGTACTGCGGCACCAGCTCGGCAAATCCGACGGCAGGGGGTACTGCTTGGGCCGTAACCCAGTGGCCGCGGGCATGGTTAAATAGTGTTGCGCTTGATGAATCTGCATTCTCAGTCAGCCCTTATGCGCCCGCTTATGGACAGCTCCTCAGTCTGTTTGATATGACGGTAGATACCGACATCGGCAATATCTGGAACCAG
This sequence comes from Chloroflexota bacterium, assembly GCA_016875875.1. Taxonomy (NCBI): domain Bacteria; kingdom Bacillati; phylum Chloroflexota; species Chloroflexota bacterium. The sequence goes on from VGOP01000007.1 coordinate 105,019, forward strand.
CTCAGCCTTATAGATACCCAACTCAGCCTGCCTATTCCTTTTAACACCTCTTTCTTTTCCGATGTTGCCGTGCTAGAAGTTCCCGTGGTTACTGAGGAGGGAATTGCTGAAGATTACAATGTACTATATCTGGCTTCCATAAATCCTGATGTGGGTGGCTGGTTTGATAGTATCTGGCGGAGCACCAGTGACCCGCTGGGCAGAACCTGGGAGCGGATACTGTGCATCAACACTACAAATAATGACCTGATTCTTCGTGTTAAATCAACGGCTTATGATGAAGAAGTTAGGAGCAGGGTCATTGTCGGTGCCGACGTTGGCACTGACTGGGTGGTTTCTTCTGAGGACGAGAGGCAAGCATGGCTTGTCAGCCATTTAACAAACGTGACTGACTTGGCACTGGCTAGCGATGAATTTATGTACATCCTGAACAACGCGGTGGTTTACCGGTACAATTGGATAGGTAATAGCTGGTCAAAAACGCATGATGTGGATACCTTTATGGGTTCTGGGCATACCATCGCCGTGCCGCTGAAGAATCCTGCGAATGTCGGTGTAGGAACCGCAGACTGGGTGATAGTGGGTGAGGCTGGTCCACCTGCTGGCTCTGGCAGGGTGGCTTATGCCGATTTCTCCGCGCTGGCGTTGGTGAAGTTTGAACCGCCATTGGACAAGCGGGTTGATGTGCCTATAGTCGGAAATGCCCATGTCATTGCAGATGACAGGTTTGAGCAGAACAAGATTGTGTATACTGCTACCCATGACATCACAGGTAACAGCGGCAAAATCTATCGATGGACAATTGATGAAAGCACCGACTGGGATGTGCTGGGGCCGCCAAATAGCGCTTTCTACGGGCTGGCCATGCGGAACGGTGTCCTTTATGGCGCATGGAATATTCCCACGGCTCCCCCACCGACTCCTAGTCCTCCTGGCGTTGACCGTACTCTCTTCTCTAGAGCTCATGTGCCGCCGCTTCTGGAATGGGATTACCTGACTGCGGGTCTGCCCCCACCACCAAATAGCGTTCTTTTCACTCGTGAACCCAGTGCCCTCAAAGTCTCGAGCAATGACTATAACGGCCTATGGGCAATCGATGACACTCAATACGACTGGACGAGTAGAGCAGGTTGCCTGTGGACATATGTTGATATGGTAGCTGTGCTTGGTCCTTGGACAACCACGCCACCGAGCGGTGACTTTATTCCTGTTGACCCGGTGAGCGGTCGTGCCAATGAGGTAAACTTTGGGTGGCGGCAGCTCAGCTACGCCTCGGTATATGAGCTGCAGCTAGCCAAAGACAGCGATTTCAACATGGTAGTGCTGCTAAATGACGATATCATTCCGGCTGACCAGTTGGCGCCGGCATGCTACTTTTCGGCTGGTGGATTAGTTCCACTAGCAGCGTCAGCCTCTAGCATCGCCAGTTGGGGCAATCTCGAGAGTGGACATACCTACTACTGGAGGGTGAGAGCCAGAGCTGCCGCTACTGGTGAGATTGTCCGTAGTCCGTGGTCAGCAACAATGTATTTCACGGTAATGGCTGGCCTGCCGGTAAGGACGAAATATCCGACGCTTACATTGTTTAGCCCGCCTTATGGTGTAAGAGGTGCTCCTCGTTCTCCAGGTTTCTCTTGGTCTTCAATGCCAGGGACCACAAAGTATGAATTCGTGCTGGCTAAGGATGCTGCGATGACACAGGTGGTTGTTAAAGATACCGTGTCGACAACGTCTTATGATTATGGTGACAAACTCGACTGGAATACCACCTATTTTTGGCAGGTGAAGGCAATGGAACCTGCGGTCAGCGATGCGAGCCCAATAGGCATCTTCACGGTGATAGCTGAAGAGAAGCCTGCAGAAACAGGACCGACAAAACCATTGCCGGTTCCTTCCTGGGTTTGGGCAGTGATTGCGGTATGTTTTGCCCTGGTTGCTGCCATCATTGCATTTGCGATGGTAAGGCCTCGCTATGCCATCAGGCCAAGTGCTACAAGTGCTACTGCTGATGGTAAACTGGAGCCCATTGTTGGCAAGCAGCAGAATCCTATTGCCAGGTTAATCGGGCGGTGGCGGTACTTGAGAAAGCGTTGAGGTGGCAACTTTGGCGGTAACCTGGAGTGGGTGCAATAATAAGTTGTGTTTTTACATTCCTATAGTTGCGGAGCGTTAATCTCACAACTACATTAGAAAACGAGGTGGGGCTTTAGGGTGGACAAGTAATTACCGCTAATGTAAGATTGTAGTTGGATAAGCGAAGCAAATTATATCTTGCCTGGGATATCCGGAAGTAGCGAATCTTGATTTAGAAAAGTTGAAGGAGGTACTGCTGTGAAGTTGAACATGAGCTATCGCGCAATAGTCTTATTAATACTTGTTGTTTTTGTGGGTTGTATTCCCCCGCAACCGGCACCGGCGGTTACATTAGAGACACCAGCAGATAGCAGCATAGTTCCTTCCTTGACGCCTATGCTAGCGTGGAGCTGTACTGGGACTGCCAGTTCATATCACTTGCAGGTTGCAACTGATAGTAACTTTCAGGGCATAGTTATTGACGTAACACGTCTGACAGAGCTAAGCTATGCCGTACCTTCGGGCAATTTAGTTTATGACCAGACCTATTATTGGCGGGTCAGTGCCAGCAGGGATAGTCAAACCTCAGGCTGGTCTCCATTCTGGTCCTTCAAGACCCGAGCTACTGTGGGCGGCGTAGCGGTAAATGCTTTGGTTGATGGTTCACCCTGGTCAGGGACAGTCAACTATGGTATAAGCGGACAAAAGGCATTTTCTGGCTTCTCTGTGCCCCAGACTTTTGGTGAGTCACCTGCCGGGACTTATACTTTGACCTATAATTATGGCGGTCCTCCTGGGGCAACGTTAGTCAGCATCACGCCATCGCCGACACAGACCGTCTCATCCGGTGGTGCTGTTACCTTCACTTTAAACTTTCATAAGGACCTCGCTGGCACCATAATCGTCAATGCTGTGATGGACGGTGTGGCTTGGTCTGGACCAGTTAACTACACCATAACTGGGCCGATTGTAGATTCTAGCTCTTCTGTGTCCCAGGGCTTCAGCAACCAACCTGCCGGTACTTACACTTTGACCTATAATTATGGTGGTCCCACTGGTGCAACGTTAATCAGTATTACACCATCACCGGTTCAGCCTTTGGCTACTGGTGGTGCCATAACCTTCACCTTGAACTTCCACAGACAGCAAGTGGCTGGGGTTGTAATGGTAAATGCCACGCTTGATGGTGCACCATGGCGAACAGCTATTGGTTCAGGACCAATAAACTATTCCATAACCGGGTCAAAGTCAGATGCTAGTTCCACCATGCCTGATACCTTTGCCAATTGCCCTCCTGGACTCTATACACTCGTTTATAACTCTGGTGGCCCAATAGGAGCGACTTTAGCCAGCATTACACCTTCTCCATCACAGAACCTGCCTTCTGGCGGTACCATAGTCTTCACCATGAATTTCTATGGACAGGCTAAGGGTATTGTAACAGTTGTGGCGGCTATTGATGGTGAGCCATGGTCAGGGTCTGTCAGTTATACTGTAGTCGGACCATATGTGGATTCTAGCTATTCGGTACCTGAGACTTTTAGCAATTGTCCTCAAGGAATTTATACTGTGAGCTATACTTCAGGCGGCCCGCCGTCGACGGTGTTAGACGGAATCACACCAGTACCAACGCAGAGTTTACCGCCAGGTGGTTCCTTGACTTTCACTTTGAATTTTCGTTTTGTAGGTGTACCAGAACCGCCGTTGCTAGGCGAGTAGCCTTGGGTTGGCATCGGAGGGTATGGAAGGCTAATTAAATATATAACAGCTCATTCCAAAAGGTCACTGAATAGCCACTTTTTATCAACTTGGTAGCCCACATTGGAAGGATTCCGAACTCTTATTTGGGAAGAAACAACTCGTTCCAGCCTTGCAGCAGTTGCTTTTAACGTATATGTCGGATTCGTTACCACAGTGCTAAACACGGCAATATTGTCTTGTGGTTCGTAGCTAGTTCGTAGCTGGTGGGCTGGTAGTTCGGCGTCTAGCTAATAAACCCAAATACAGAAAGTTTCTAATTTTCCTTTCCGCTTCTTGGCTCTGTGAATCTGAGGAATCTGAAGCCTGCGTCGAAGTACTTTCGACGTCTTAAATGACCGTACTTGCTGTCCCATTGTCCAGATTGTAAGTCGTGTTGAAGTCGTTTCAATCCGCGTTCGACGGCGGCGGGAGAGGCCAAGGCAAAACCTGATGTGTTCTGCCTCATTTGAGCATCAAAATACATTTCCGGCTTTGCCCACGCTGAACACATATTCCTGTCGGCCAAATCCGGTGGTAGAGGGAACTTCTTGATTAGTGTTTGCCATTTACCGGTCCCAGAAATAATACCAGCGACTTCATCGATTGGTGGGAACACCTTAAAAACATGCTGGGCAATTTCTGGAAAGTAATCATCAAACCAGAATTGCTCGCTTTTTCGAGGGTCCATGGTAAATATCACAATAGGCCCGTTAGGGCAAATGCGATACATTTCCCTTGCGGCACGTGGAATATCGGGGAAATGATGAAGAGCCAGGATTATGATAATTCCATCTACTGAATTGTTCTTAAGTGGGATTGCTTCCGCTGAACCGGACAGCCAGTGTACTCGCGGGTTGGGAATTGCTTGCCTACGCATTTTCCCCGATGGTTCGACAGCTTCGAGTTTGTAGCCAAGGTCTGCGAGGGCATTGCTGTAGTTTCCCGTCCCTGCACCGACATCGGCGATTGCTGAGCCTAATGGAAGCTCAAGCAACTCTTTGATGACCGCTAGAACGCGATGATCAGCAGTCCGGTTTTGGTTATAGTTTCTACCGATTGAGTCGTAAGTAGTCGAGTTCACATCTTCCTCCTCAAGTACTGCTGGTACCTAAAGAGCACTACTCAATCCCTTTAGTCCTGCTAACAGAGTCTACCATCCGCTGGTGTAGGGTTCAAAATCGCTAGGGCAAACTAGTCCCCGTCATATTAAGTCTTCTCCGCCGAGTGGTGAAATTCTCCTAGGACAAGAGAGTTTTTCACATTCTTATTTCTTCGCTCTGTCTCTGGACGGGGTGATAATTTAGCTAGTTCTTGAAATTTTACCTTATGGCTTCTTGTTGAACGGAGCTAGATTGCACAACATTCAGAATTATTTAGCACAGCTGAAAACGCTGTCAATTTGAGTGGTGAGTAGTAGTTACAAACGATTTGTAAACTTTTGCAAGCAGTTGGTAGCGCATACCGGATTCGAACCGGTGATCTCCGCCTTGAGAGGGCGGCGTCCTAAACCCCTAGACGAATGCGCCGTATAACCCTGATTTATTAGCTTGGCTGGGGATCCAGGATTCGAACCTGGCCTTACGGATCCAGAGTCCGCTGTCCTACCGCTAGACGAATCCCCAAACCTGTTTGGGATTATAGCAAAGGGTTGCCAGCAAGACAAGCTGACTGCTATACTCAGCTAAAAGGTGTTGAGCGACTTTGTTTGATTGGCAGGCTCTGCAACAGGATATCGGGATGACCTTTCGGGATACATCTCTACTTCAACAGGCTTTTGTCCATTCCTCTTATATCAATGAAAATCCAGGTTTTCATCTCCCCGACAACGAGCGCCTTGAGTTCCTCGGCGATGCTCTATTGAGCTTCATTGTTGCGGAGAAGCTATATCACGAGTTTCCACATTTTGGCGAAGGTGAACTGACTGAAATACGCATTTTGTTGATTCGGCAGGAGACTTTGGCTCAGCTTGCTTTAACGCTTAACCTTGGTGATTACCTCCATCTAGGAAAAGGGGAAGAAGCAACAGGTGGGCGAGAAAGGCAAACCAACCTCGCCGATGCCTTTGAAGCCTTGATTGGCGCTATATTTCTCGACCAGGGGCTGGATACTGCTAGGGATTTCGTTGTGGGTAAGCTTGGTAGTCATCTTGAACGGGTAAGGGCCGAGGGAATAGGTCGAAACTACAAAGCTCTGTTACAGGAGTTCACGCAAGCTAAATTTAAGCAGCTTCCGACTTATCGAATTGTGGAGGCTTCGGGCCCAGACCATGATAAAGGCTTCATTGTTGAGGTGGTGCTTGGGGATAGAGTGTTGGCGGCAGGCTCAGGGAAAAGCAAAAGAGCTGCTGAGATGGAAGCTGCGCGTCTAGCCTGGGGGCAATTAGCGACTGACTGAGTCCTTCAAATTCGTGTAAAGCGCCGCATTATAGTGCCGGCTGCAATACTATAATTTCAGTCGCCTCTGGCAGCTCGCCTACCTTAAATTCTATCTCGCTGGAATTAAGCTTCTTTACGTTTTTCTTATCAGCCAGAAAGTCCTCAATTGTGTTTAGCGGCCAGTCACATTTAGGTGTCTTGCAGTGCATGGGTATGACGACCTTGGACTTCAGGTCATCACTCACTGTGCTTGCCATCTTGGCATCAATGGTGAAAACACCGCCAATTGGGATGAACAATATGTCTACATCACCGATCTCATCGATTTGTTCCTTGCTGAGTCTATGTCCTAGGTCACCTAGATGGCAGAGTTTTATCCCATCCACGGAAAAGCAGAATATCGTGTTGCCCCCACGTTCTTTTCCTTGGGATTCGTCGTGGTGGCTAGCGATATTCTTGAATTGAATTCCTTTGACATTCTTTACTCCGCTCCCTGTGATGACTTCGGGTTTGCCTGGCACCGATGAGATGTTGTTGTGGTCAAAGTGGTCATGACTCATTGTAACAATGTCGGCAGTTTCGCTGACCGGAGCATAACTGAGTCCACTACCTTGAGGATAAGGGTCGGTAATAATCTTGAGGCCAGTCTCAGAGCTAATCAGGAAAGAAGCATGTCCAAGCCATTTTACCTTCACAGTACACCTCCTTGTACTTGATTCAAAAACCAATATGTAGGTAGATATTCGAGTTTACTTATTTCTATTCTATTTTGCCGAAGCCAGTGCAAAATTGACCAGTGTTCGCACGCCGACACCCGTGGCTCCTTTTACCAAATAGCCCCGTTCTTTATCGGTCATGTAAGTACCCGCAATATCGATATGTACCCAAGGTGTGTCACCGACGAATTCAGCTAGAAATTGGGCTGCAGTAATGGCGCCTCCCCATCGGCCGCCGCTATTTTTGATATCAGCTACATCGCTTTTGTTCTGCTCCTTGTATTCTTCATACATTGGCATTTGCCACAGACGTTCTCCGGCTTCAGTCCCGGCCTTAACTACCTTGTCTATAAGCTCCTGGGAATTGCCGAATATTCCGCTACAAACATCTCCCAGGGCTACATGGCAGGCGCCGGTCAGCGTGGCTACATCGACCAAAGACGAAAACTTTTTTTTCACAGCATAGCCCAGTGCATCGGCCAAAATTAGCCTTCCTTCAGCATCGGTGTTCACCACCTCTATAGTCTTGCCGTTTATGGCTTTCAAAATGTCTCCCGGCTTTAGAGCATTACCACCCGGAAGGTTTTCGGTAGCTGGAATAATTGCAGTGACATTGACCTTTGGCCTCAGTTGTGCGATGGCACTAACGGATGCCATAGCAGCAGCTGCTCCAGCCATATCGCCTTTCATCTCCCACATACTCTCGGATGGCTTGATAGATATACCCCCAGAATCGAAGGTTATACCTTTACCAACAAAGCCCAAGGTATCAGAGGACGTCTTATTACCTCTGTAACTTAATATTATCAGCTTTGGCGGCTGGAGGCTTCCTCGAGCTACTCCCAAAAGTGACCCCATTCCTTCTTTTTCCATCTGTTCGCGGTCTAATATAGTTAACTCAAGGCCATAGGCTTTCGCCAATTTTTTTGCCACCTTTGCCATATCGCTCGGTGTCATGTAATTGGCCGGCTCATTTATCAGATCTCGAGCCAAATTGGTAGCTTCCGCAATCATCCTTCCCTTTTTGCAGCCCTGTTCCAGGGCTGGTAATTTGGTCGCATCTCTTTCTACAATTAGAAGTTCTGCTACATTTTGATTTTCAGGCTCTTTAGTTATGTGCTCGCGGAATCTGTATAGTCCGAGGAGACTACCCTCGGTTATGGCTTGAGAGCTTGCCTCAGTCTTGCTTCCACCCGCGCCAGCACCGTGGACGACGGTGGCTATTCGTCGGCAATTTAGTCTTCTTAAAGAGCGGCAGAATTCCGCAGCTAAAGCACGAATCTTATCGAGTGACAACTCGGACTGTTTGCCCAGTCCAATAACAGCCACAATTCGCGCTGGAATCTTGCCGAGGCTGTGGATAATGCTGATTTCAGTAAGTTTTCCCTTGATCTCACCTTGCTCAATAAGTTTAGTGATAGCCCCATCCAGAGCCTTATCCACAGCACTTGTTGCCCCCCCAGGATGTTCTACGCCTTCAAAAAGATTTACCACAATGGCATCAGCTTCAACACTTGTGATATCGCCGGTGATTACCTTTACTTCCAACTTTGCCTCCTGAGTATTCAAAACTCTGCTTAATTCTGGACTTTTAGACTTTCACGGGCTCGGCTGCCATCTATTTTATCCCATCCTACCGTTGAAAGGAATACCTGCCTTTGATTCATCCGTCTCTGCGATTTCAACGATTTATCGTGTGTATTATTTTGTCAATCACAGGGGTGATATCCCGTGAGGTATCAACTGCAAAGTGGTTGCGCAGTATTTTTTCCGTTCTCAACTTCATCCTCCTGTATACCTCCCAGTCAGCGTCGGATTTATCCTCTGGAATAGCTCCGTTTTTTCGTGCTTGGAGACGCTGGTAGGCTACCGCTGGCGGCGCTTCAACACGTATCAAAACCAGCCTAGCTCTAGTTCTGTCACCAATGCGATAAAGATGCTCGCGGTCGCGTTCCGATAGGTTGGTAGCATCGAAGATGACAGGTATCCCATTTTTTAGCAGCCATTCGATAAGGCTATGACATACAGCGAAGAGGCGAGCACTTTCGGCAATGCTGTAATCAGGAGAGGGGAATAAAGCTTTACGTATTGCATCGCTCTCGAGGATACAGAAAGGTTGTTTCTCAGCCAGTTTGCGGCAGAAGAAGGTTTTGCCTGTTCCCGGTAAACCGCTAACAACTACGAAACCAGGATTAGTCACCGCTTCGGGAAGCTGACCTAAACTTTCTATGAGTTTTGCCAAATCCTGGTTAAGTTGGTTTTGCTCCATGTAGCTTCAGGAATTATATGATATTTCTTGAATTCGTGCTATTGTGTGGTTCTCTTAGTTTCCAATCAATCTTTATACCTGCTTGTATTGGAAATGCCGAGCAAGAGAGAGCTATAATTGCCTGTGTACCCATGCAGGCAAACCGCTTAGGTTCACGAAACTGTTTGGTTTAAGTGGAGATTAGCTATGAGAACAATGAAAAGCATTAAAAAAGAGGAAATACGAGACCTACTTGGTAAGGGATGGCTGACACACGATGGAATGTGGTTCTATCAAACCGCAAAAGAATTCGGCATTGACAAAGCCAATGAACTAAATCGGGCTGCTATAAAATCTATGTCTGTGTTTGAAGTGGAAAGGCTGATAAAAATTCTAGGGATAGAGCAACCGGTAAAAAACCTGGACGAAATCAAGAAGTTGATGCTTAACGGCATGGAAATGACCTTGCCGGTTTCAGTTTTCAGTAAATTTAGTTTAACTGTCCATCCGAGAAGTGTCTTACGGTGGGAGTGGGAAAACGAAGAGTGTTTTGCCTACAAAGGCATGAAGCGAATGGAACTTTTAGATGGCTATGAGTGTGGTGTAATTTATAGAATTGAATGCTGGTTTGAGCATTTGGGAATTAAATTCAACACTTATCCGACGATTTGGAAGTGTATGATGCACGAAAAGGGTTATTGTCGCGGAGCGTTCGAGTTCCTTTTCAGCGACTAGATGTATATGCATTGAGGATGTGCGTTTGATGAGGAACCCCATCACCACACATAATACTTCTGGCTCTCTCATCGTCCTGGCGATTGCTGTTCTGCTTAGACCTTGTTGACTTGGGAGTGTGTCTGTTCTAAAATATATGTTACGGAAGTATAATATGTTTTCGTAACGAAATGCATAGCGGGCATGGAATCTCCTTAAGAGATGTAAGAATCGCGGCGTACACATCCGTGTTAAGCGTATGCCAAGATGGCTATTCCGTGAGCGGGACCCCGGTACCAGGCTTTGACAGCAGTGAGGTTCTCGCCAGGGTAAATGAGTGTCACCCGCTTACTTCTGTCGACGGTAATTTCAAAAGTGACATACTAAAGACCGTATTTAATATTGGCCTGAAAAAAACTGATGAGAAACCTTTGTGGATAGTTCCCAATTCGATACGCCATCGTAAGTATGGACTATTGAAGAAATGGGGCGAGGAATGTATAACTCCAGAGTTAGAATCTTCTAAAAGCACCATGCATCGCCAATTCGCCAGTCTTATAAAAAAAGATGAGAAGGAGATACTGAAATTCGCAAACAAATATGGCTTATTGAAGCGTCATTCAGTGCACAACCTGGTATTTAGGAACCGGAACAGTGGCCAACATCACCAACTGGGGGAGTCCTTGCTTTGGTGGAAGGAAGAGATTGGCGATTTGGCTGCGTGCTTAGAATTATGGGATATGGTCTTGACAGACGATGAAGGGCTGAGGGATATTGTCTTATGGCATCGAGGCGGCATAACAATAAGACTCGACAACAGGCATGTACAACTGGTGAGTAGGGCAAATATGAATCTGTTGGGTGGATGGAGCAAGGGGGATACCAAGGGGCCAGCATTATATTATCTTTATCTTGAGGCGGGCCAGCGCTTACTTAACGCGTTAACCCCGAAACTGCTACCTCTCCAGAACTCTGAGATTTATTTGCTGCCTGACAATCTGTTGGCCACGATTTGGTTGATGTTCCTCTGGGAGATTAACGGCAGAACAAGGCTCTTGCGGTGTGCCAGTTGTGGTGAGTATTTTGATTCGCAAGATCCAAGGGCGAGATTCTGCTCTGCCCGTTGCCGGATGCGAAACTACAGAAAGCATAGTGCACGGAAATCAAAAGGGCGAAAGAAGGTAAAAAAATAAAGAACTTTGAATGCGTCCCTGGAGGGATTCGAACCCACGACCCGCTGCTTAGAAGGCAGCCGCTCCCTAGCCTGCTCCGCCAGCTTTGAAGTGACCGCGTCGGAGCTTTGATCAAGAGTAGTCGAATTTGTTAAAGCAGTTGCTCTATGTTTCATCTCCTCATTTGCCGTTCCTTTCTCCAAGTTTTATTTACCCGTAGGCATTATACTCTGGTGCGGCCCCGGTTTGTCAACATAAAGCGACCATCGAACTTGATGGACTACTCAATGGTCCTTTGACTTATCTGTGAGATTAGAAATTGCACTTTTCAGGCAAATGTTCAGACTATGAACATTTTGGTCAATTATTAAGATGTTGCTAAAAGTCAACCATACCGAAGGCTCACGACCCAAGGTGTAATGATTTTGAGGCAGCCGGGTCATCAACCTCCATGACTTTCATTATATCCTGGTGCAGCACATTCTTTATTTTAGTAACTATCGGTCTTTCCTTATTCAGTCCCTTGGCAAAGGATATCGCTTCACCCATCAGTTCATCCATAGTGCAGGCTTTCCTTATGATGTGACGCGCTTCGCACTCGTCAGCAGTAACTCTCCTTGCAGTGAGTAGCATATCTTCCACCAAATCCATCGGTATAGCTTTTTTGACCATGGCGGTCATGCTAGGGAGTAATGGTATGCCCAGGTTGACCCCGGGAAAGCAAAGGTATCCGCGATCTTTCCTCATAAAGCGGAAATCGAAACAACATGCCAGTACAGCCCCAGCGGCAAAGGCGTGGCCTGTAATCGCAGCAACAGTAATCATAGGATAGAAAAGAATCCTTTTAAAGAGTTCGTTCAGTTTAGCAGCGAAAACATCGGTGACACTTCTCTTGCCTTTCTGAACAAGCGGCAATAGCCATTCAAGGTCTAGACCGTTGGACCATATCTTCTCGTCGCTTGACCTGACTATCAGTGCCTTAGCATCGGTGTCCTTTTCTATTTGGTTCAGCACTGATAGAAATTCGGTAACGGAATTTATATTAAATTTGTTTTCATTCATGGTAAGCAAAGCCACCTGTTCATCCAGTGTATATTCATACATCCCCATTATTGACACCTCCTATACGAATAGCGTTGCCGCTATTGTACAACAGCACTAGCCCCGTCAACAATATGACGTAAGTGTATTGGAGTGGTTTGTGATATTAGCTAAGTTAAAAGTAACAAAACGCCCAATTGTTCACTGTTGGCTTGCCTACCTAATAGTAGTCTCCCTGTTGGAGGGGCCAGACCTAGCCCGATTTTGGAATTCCTATCCATCTTGGCGTCCTATTCATGTATTCTGGGTAGTCTTTGTTATACCTCTCGAGGCAATACCTTTCCTCGATGACTGCCTCGGTTCGTATCCAAAAGATGTTGGCTATGCCCAGCAAGATGAATACCCAGGAAGCGCTGGCGACACCGGTGCCGATGTAGATTACAATCATTGATAGGTAAAGCGGATGTCGTGAAAAATAGTACACTCCTTTGGTGGCCGGTTTTTCAGTGGGGGCAGTGGTAAAGTTGGCGGTGGCTACCGTCAGTATCACCAGCCCCACCAGAAAAATAGGTAGGCCGATGTAGAACCAGAACGTCCCCAGCCGGAGGGGGAGAAAGATAGAGTAAATTGTAGCCAGAAACCAGACTGAGTTGCCGATAAAGGGTGCAAATTTTTCCAGCTTGCTCCGCTTAATACCAGAGGGAAGCGAGCTTCTGGCCCACACCCCCCTGCCCAGTAGCAGGACCGCCAGCATTTGCAGGATGAAGCTGCTCATGAAAATCCAGGCGTTCCAGACGTCTATTTCAAAAGCCGGTACAAGCGACATGATGTTTTACTTCTTTTTCTCCATCTTCCGAATAGAAATATGCGCGTTGTTACCTAACTGTAGCCATTACTGGTTACGATGTCAATGAGGCGATGTATTCAGAACTCTAGGGAGAAAAGGCGCTTTTGGCAAGGTAGGGCAACTCGCGGTACAAATCGCTAATTTGTTGAATCACAGGGTGGTAGAGGTTGTCAGCACTATCCAGCTCTGCGAAATCGGCATTGACTGAGAAAGGCCGATAAGGCCAGTCAAACTCCGTACTTCTCATCCAGCCCGTATTTTTCCTCAAGTCCTACTACTGATGAAAACTCGTCAAACTGCATCATCTTGTCCAGTATAGCGAGGCTGTTTCCTTCTTTGAGCAAGTGGGCAAAAGCTTCGGCTATTGCCCTTGCTGCGCTGTATATGCCGGTTAATGGATAGCCCACGCTGACAAACCCAAGTTCTTTAAGCTCCTCAAGCGGCAGAAGCGGCGTTCTCCCACCTTCGATCATGTTGACCACTAGTGGAGCTTTGATACCAGATGCTATGTGTCTCAGTTCCTCTTTGCTATTCGGAGCATCGACAAAGATCAAATCAGCGCCGGCTTCTTTATATAGATTTCCCCGTCTGATGGCTTCCTCAACACCGTGCGTGGCAAGGGAATCAGTTCTCGCAATTATCATAATATGCTTGTTGCCTCTTGCTTCCACTGCTGATTTTACCTTCTGGAGATGCTCTTCTGCCTCTACCACAGATTTGCCACGCATGTGGCCGCAACGCTTCGGCCATGTCTGATCCTCAAAGATTACCCCAGAAGCCCCCATTCCTGTTAGTTCTTTGACCATCCGTATCACATTAAGCGCTCCTCCGTAGCCAGTGTCACCATCGACAATAACAGGGATATTAACCGCATTGATAATCTGCCTCGAAACATCCAGAATCTCTGTCTGAGTTAGAAGACCTATATCAGGCTCGCCGATAAGCGATGCCGCTACTGCATAGCCGGACACAACAACAGCCTTAAATCCCGCCCTCTCTGCGAGCTTCGCGCTGAGCGTGTCGTACACTCCCGCGGTAAAAAAAATCTCGCCCTTCTCAATCAACGGATGAATCCTATTCTTTGTCACTTTCATAACCCCCTAACGCTACATATTTTCTGATATCATCTGGAATAAGAAGCCTTTCCAGAATCCTTCTGATAATCGCAGGCTTTCCTTGAATATACCTTACGAGAGACTCATTTTTCCTTTCATATGTGATGTGATTCGCATATAAATATGCTGCGTCTTCATTAACCTTTTTCAAAGGCAGGGTATAAGCAAAATAGCCTATCCATGGAATAGCCGATACTATCAGCACAGTAACTGAGTGAACCTTCTTCTTTTCGTCGTCCCTCTTAACCTCGCTGTAAATCCTGTTCCCCGCAACCCACAGAACCCTGGATATTGTTCCGAGCGGCAGAGGTACGATATCAAAGGAGAAAATTGCCCCAATTGCCATGTGTGCCCCGAGGTTCAAAAGGATGTATCTTGACTGCCTGATGGTATCAGGCAAATTCCGCTTCAGGAGATCACCCTTATCAGGTGTCAAGAGTTTGTCATCTACCAGCCTGTTTACAGTTGATTCGATGCTGTCCCTATCTGTAAACAGGTGCCTGAAATCCTCAAATTTCTCTCTAATCGTCATAGCTTCTGAAATAACCGAATTGTCTGCTAATAGCAAAAGTGGTCATTCTCCCGGAAACAGGTTCTTAAACTATACTTGTTAAACATCAGATAATCGTGGGAGGTTGTTTAGCTTTGGTTAGACTAATCCATAGTCTTAATAGAATACTCAGTTCTTATCAGGGTTTCAAATCAATGGGAGACTCAACAGCACATCTTTGCGTTAACAATGTAAGTAAAAGTCACCCAGCAAGAATCCCCTTAATACTCGCCATCAGAAACATCCTCAACAATAGCCACGCCTCGGCGCATTTCATCCTCGTCATTTTTCAGCTATGACCAACATTTCAAAATCTTCGGTGGTTAGCTTATCGTTTCTTGAAAAAGCACCGAGTTTTGCGCCAAATATTTCAATTTTGATATATCCCAACGTTTTCAACAGCCAGGAGATTTCACTTGGTACATAGTATCTTTCGTTACAGTGTAATTCCTTTTTATTGCCATCGTCGTCTTCAACCTCCGTTATGTTGTAATCACGAAATGTCATTAAATCAAATGTATTGCTCTTGTAAGTAGCATTGCCTTTTTCTGAGGTAGAGGTATGAAATTCTTCAATGGAATGATACAAAGGAAAGAGGCCGTTGAGAGTCGTAAAAATAAACTCCCCATGTTCTTTTAGTGATTTTGTCGCATTCTTGAGTATCTCATAATTCATTTCGTCTGTTTCCATTAATGGGAAGGCGCCTTCGCAAAGCATTATCACAAGGTCGAACCCATTATTGAAAGGTAAGTCTCTTGCATCGTATTTCAAGAAATCAATTTTGAGCCCCTGTTTCTCAGCTTTCTCTCTTGCTCTTGCTAGAAGCGAGTCAGACAAATCTATTCCTGTAACGTTGTAACCTCGTCTTGATAATTCAATTGAGTGCCGTCCTGTCCCACATCCAATATCCAGAATTCTTATAGATTTGTTAAATCCGATCTCCTGCTCAATAAAATCACATTCTCCAACTGTTCCTTGAGCAAAACTCTCTCTGTCATATTGTTGCCCATAGTTCTCAAATAATTCTTCATACCACTGCTTCATGGTTACCTCCAGTATTGGGTACTGCTATGCACATCATGAAGGTTGTATAGTTCATCCTGAAGGAATATATTAGCCCTTCACTTGTGGCTTCCATGATAGTAATATACAAGATTTTCAAAACGGTTACGAGCTCGGTAAAAATGAATCTGTGCCATTATTAATGTAGCAATACCGAGATTCGTTTAGCCTGTGGTACTTGAAAATGGTTTCCTATCACGCTTACATAGGATCTGGATTACGTGGCGGCCTGAATAGAGGCATGGCGGAACACCACCGCCCGGGAGTACCCACTGGCCGGCCATGTAGAAATTTGCCAAGCCAGGCAGCGTTCTGGGTATCGTGGTCATGAGCGCTTTTGGCGTCGGCAGCCATCCCATATAGGCCCCTTTGTGGTTCAAGGTGTAGCGCCAGGTGGTGTAAGGTGTGACGACATCGGTCACCTCCACCAGCGACGAGATGCCGTGATAATGCGCCTCAAGTCGCGCGAAGACTTCTTTTGCCACCCTCTGTTTTTCAGCATCATATCGCTGCCGGTCCTCTTGTAAATCGTTCCAAAAATCCCACTCCGTCTCCAGCATAACCTGGACCACTGTTTTGCCTCGCGGCGCAAATCCGGTGCCATAGTTGAAAATACGCAACGAGAAGCCGACAATTTCTTGAGTGCCTACGGTAATAGCATCCTTCAGCATTATAGAACTCATGTGAGGATCATCAGGAAACTCCCGTGCCACACCAAAGCTGACTATGAGCACAGGGCGGATCAACTTCCAATTGCAATACCGCTCTCTGGTTTTCTTGTTCACATAGCGCCCGCCCAGCATCTTAAAGATGGTACTGTGCCCATCGGCGGCGGAAATTATCACATCAGCCCGATGAGTGTTGCCATCGATCAGACTCACACCCACAGCCCGGTCGTCTTCCACAATGATTTCCTTCACAGTCGCTTCGTAGGTCATTGTGCCTCCGAGAGCCTTGTAGCGCTCCTCGATGGGCATGACGAAGCCCCGGCATCCTGTAGGGAGTAACCCTATTTGCCTGTCCGCTAGAAGTGCCATGAGCATGAACACGAACCAGACTGGAACCTCCGGCAGAAACAGATTCTCCAGGATCTGCCGCAGCAACTGGCTATGTGCAGCCAGCACATAGTTCGCTAGGGGTTTGGCGTACTTGCCCGTGAAATACTTGAAGGTCCTACGCATGCTCCAGAACTGTCTAAGCAGGTCAAGGGGATTCATCAGCTCAGGCGGTTTGCCCATGCCCGCCTCGAAAAATATGGTGGAACCCTGCATAGCGCAGGCGCCAGCGACCAGATCGTCGATGAGCCCGGCATCTGCTGGTGCGATAGCCTTCAAATCGTGCCTCAGGCGCTCCAAGTCACTCGTGATGTCTAGGCTAACCCCACTAGCTTCGTCAATGAAGCGGCCATATGTAATCAGAGTGGGGAAATCATCGGTCTGGATTCCCAACTCGCGGTACAGCTTAAAAATAGGTTGGCCCGGCCTGTGTCCCATGAGAAAATGTATGCCACCATCGATCAAATAACCCTCGCGTTTCCAGGCAGTGGCTACCCCACCCGGTTTGGAATGATGCTCGAAGATATGGCAGCGGTAGCCATTCATCTGCGCGTAGCAGCCAGCAGACAGGCCGGCAAGCCCAGCTCCGATGACAATTATTGACTTCTCAGTCATATCTCTTCATTCACTAACAGAAGGCTTTCTAATATCCAGACGAAAAAGGGTACGAGTTTGTCTGATACACTATTGTAGATGGGATTGTAACACCCACGGGAATTGATGTCGAGGTTAATATGGTTGTCTACTGTACGTTAGGGGTATGGGTTTAGACGGGGCTAAGAAGAACAGCCCCAACATGAAGGTTTTCACATGGGTCCACCCCAGTAAACGTGCCTACACAACAGTCAGGAATGTGCAGCGATAATTAGGCATATATTAGTGAGCCAGAAAATGCAATTGCAATAAGTAAGCCTGCAGACCCTTTGAAACCATCAATCTATAGGATCATTCATTCCTACAAAGCTCAATAAGGGAACATCCGCCATTTTGCGTTGCAGGAATTTCCCTATCTCATTATCTGGCATATTGACTAATCCATGGTTGAATCCTACTTTCTCATGCAACACTTTCGCTATCTCTTTTGGCCAATATGCCATACTCATTTGGATAATGGTACCCTCAATTTCTTTAGCTAGAGTTTCAATTCGGCTTCCTTTACCTATATGATCTACAAGGATTATGGTAGCCAAATACCATTTACCACGACCAAATTCAACTTCTCTTTCGAATCTGGAAACTTTGTCTAAAGATATCTCAGGATTGCCTCTACCTATGAATCCTATATCAAACCGCACTCCTTTACCAGCTTTGTAAAGCAGTGTAGCATCGCTTTCGCGTTTTTCCCCCGAAGAGGTTAGCCAAAACACACGCTCCGGGTTAACTAGCTTTTCCATAGAAATAAACTTAAACCCTAGTGTGCTCAATAATGAACCTAGTACTAAATACGATAAGCTGCCAGAGCATCAAAGAGAGTTGTCAATTCGAACTTCTTGCCCTGACAGCTTACAAGCTTGGTCGGTCTACTACTACAACTTTGTACTACATTGTGTGCATTTTCGGGAAAAGCAGTTGCCCCTGGTAGCTTTATGGCGTCCCTGGAGGGATTCGAACCCACGACCCGCTGCTTAGAAGGCAGCCGCTCTGTCCACTGAGCTACAGGGACCCAGTCTGAGTGTAGCACAGGAGAAATTAACTGGCAAGAGCGGTTATGCTGCCTACTGCTGTGCTTCCTTCTGTGTGCCTTTATCTTCTTTCTTGTCTACCTTGCTTTCCGTGCTGGCGCTTTCAGATCTACCTTTTCTATTGTCGGTGGAATAAAACCCCGGTCCTTTGAAGATTACAGGTACTGGAGAGAAAAGCCGCTTTGCCCCGTTCTGGCATTTGGGGCAAGCAACCATTGATTCATCAGAGAAACTCTGTTTCAATTCAAATTTCAAGTTACACTTTGGGCAATGGTACTGATAAATTGGCATAGCCAAACCTCCTAATCAGCGGAGAGGGTAGAGCTAATCAACTGTATTTGGTTTTCGATAAACAAATTAGCAGTCTCATTTTCCAATTGCTAATTTTATAATAAAGCTTGATATTTGGTCAAATCATATGCTGTTCATGGAGCTGAGATAAGCTTGTATATATTGGCTGAAGGTTGGTGCAGTTGATTTTAGAGCTATGATATACTATTGCCAATAGGGTAGGGGAAATCACTTTCCCGATAAGGTCTAATCTCTCCGTGGGCTCGTAGCTCAGTGGCAGAGCGGCCGGCTCATAACCGGTTGGTCGCAGGTTCGAACCCTGCCGAGCCCACCATTTTGGGAAAGGAGAAGAAGTCAAGCGGGTTTTGGTGGCAGCCGAATAATTTAAGTTGTGACAGTTTGCCGCAAACCGAACGATATATGGTTTTAGCTTATCAGTAGCGTTCGATAGCTGGCTATCCGACAATGAGAGCGATTATAAGGTTTGGATTTTATGGTATTTGCGATCTGGCCTGTCATTACGAAACATCAACCAGAGGAGATAGGCGGTCGATTGTCTTTTCTACGAAGTGTTCATCGTCGATTGAAATTTCAATGGCTCCCTGAGGGCAGGCATCAACACAGCGGCCACAACCTCGACACGTATCACTTCTGACAGCATGATTGTTGACCAGACGTATGGCATCAATAAAGCACACGCCTTGAGTACAAGTCCCGCAGCCTGTGCACCGCCCGTTAACTGTAACTGCAACGCCGGGCATTCCCGTTGTCTTGGCACCAATTTGAGGGGCAATATGAGGCAGTATCCGCCAGAGGCAACAGCAGGGGCAGCAGTTGCAGATGGTGAGAAGTTTGTTACCTGGACCAATGCCGAGCCAAACTGAATCTAGCTTGTTGCGACCGATCAGATGGATCAGGCCGGCTTCACGGCAGTGCTGCACATGGTGATGTGCCTCCTCTTTTGTCACACGATGACCTAGTTTCGGATTGATACCTAATGCTGCCTCTCCAAGAAAAAGGCAACCTAAATCAATTGGGTAGTCTTTGCAGCCGGAGGCATCGCGGCAAATACAGGTATTCATGACCCAGTGATAATTAGCTTTCTCAATAAAGTGTTCCACAACCTCAGATGGCAATACCACTTGGTCAGGTGTAGCAACCGGCATATTTATTTGAATCACATGGTCTTTGGGCAGGTAAATTAAGTCGTCGCCATCAAAGAGCCAGCGGTCAATGGCTTTGCCAATAAATGGCACCTTCGTTAATTTTGCAGCGAGGAAGCGGCCGGAGAAACCCTTCTTAATAAGTCCTACGAACCATAAAGGTCGTCCCATAACTAGACCAACC
The DNA here is from genome assembly GCA_016875875.1 of Chloroflexota bacterium. Lineage (NCBI taxonomy): Bacteria > Bacillati > Chloroflexota > Chloroflexota bacterium. The sequence goes on from VGOP01000007.1 coordinate 125,047, forward strand.
TTGTAGCTAAGTAATCCATCAGAGGCTGAATTTGAAACTAAAGGGCTGGGTATTCACACCTAGTAGACACCCAGCCCTTTAGAAGTCCTCCAACTAACTACAAATTTAGCTCTTACCTATTCTGAACATCTTAGTCCCGCACACGGGGCATACTCCTTGGGTTGCCGGTTTGCCATTCTTCATTTTTATGTTTCTGGCATCCTTCATTTCCCTTTTGGTGCGGCACTTCATGCAGTATGCTTGCATTTTCTCCCTCCTTAGCAATACACAATAAACCATCACGAGTAAAATGTCAATAGTACTCAGGTCACAGCTAGGCAAAAAATTCATTTTTATGCTGTTTACGTCTGATTGTTCTTTATCTTCAATAGGCCTCAGTGGACGTAATAAAGAACTTTTATTCTGGCCTATTGGTGACAACCTCTACTGTTTAAAATCACCTCCAAATTCATTTAGTGTAAAAATTACAAGATTGTACCTACGGTCTAAGGGAAATGCGATACCTTGTTCTACTATGGACAGCCAATCCAAATTTCCTCCATTTTCCCTGGTGGTTTACACATAGGGCGGAATTGAGCGTGGTGTCAATGAGGTGGATTTAGGGTGTACAATTACCGATATTGTATAATTTACAAGAGAGGTAGTAATCACTACTGCAATGTAATAAATAAAGGAACAATCCACGACCGGACAATATTTGTGGAAGCAAAAGGCAATTAACAAAGGAGAAAAGGAATGAAGGCAGCGGTATTTTATGGGGCAAAAGATATTAGAGTAGAGAACGTTGCAGACCCTAAGATAGAACCAACGGATGTTTTGGTTAGGGTTAAGGCTTGTGGTGTCTGTGGTTCTGATGTTCATACATACAAAAAGGGTATTCTCAGCCGTCCGGGATTTGTGATGGGCCACGAATTATCCGGTGAGGTCATCGAGGTTGGCAAGAAAGTAAAAGATGTAAAGATTGGTGACCGCGTAGTTACCATGATAGTTCCGAATAATGAGACTATCCGCGGATGTGGTCAATGCTTTTGGTGTCTCCGGGGACAGCCACAATGGTGTACCTCTATTACACATAAACCATGTGGTGAATGTGGGTACTGTAAATCCGGTCAATTTTGGATGTGTGACAAGATTCAAAGGCACATGTTGATTGGCTATGGCAGAAATGGCGGTTTTGCGGAGTATGTACTTGTTCCAGACGCAGTGCTCAATAATAACATATTTAAAATCCCCGACTCGCTTAGCTGGGCGGAGGCGACCTTTATAGAGCCACTCTGGGGGGCATATCGTTGGGTAATGCTAGCAGAGCCTAAGCCTTATGAGACTGCTGTTGTCATGGGACTGGGCACCATTGGATTATTGGTGATGCAAGTGCTCAAGCAATATCTGTCAAAGGTAATAGTTTCGGAGGTTTCTCAAAAGCGCTTAAGATTGGCCAAGGAGCTTGGTGCTGACATAGCCATCGACGCCGCTAAAGAGAATCCTTTGCAAAGGGTAATCGAAATAACCGGCACGGGACGTAGCTTCAGCGGCAAAGGTGGTGGTTGTGCTGATATTGTTATGGAATGCTCTGGAGTACCGATTGTCGTGCAGCAGGCAATCGAAATGACCCGTACCGGTGGGCGTATCGTTCTCGTGGGGCTATTTGAAGAGGAGGTGCCTATAACTATCAACCGCATAATTCATAAGCAGCTTAATCTCATAAGTTCCTTCAATAGGGGGCGTAAAACAATAAGTCAAGAAATTATGGAGTCAATGGCGTTGCTCACCAGTGGCAAGGTGAGCGTAAAACCACTCATTTCTCACGCATTCTCACTAGACAGCATCATGGAAGCGTTTGAGATTCAGACCAAACCAGAACAGTCGATAAAAGTGCTAATAAAACCATAGCCTACGTGGATTTCTTGATTAACCCGCCCGGCATCTACATAGTCTAGGCTTGAATATGACGGTGGGCCATTGTGGACTCGAACCACAGACCCCGGTCTTATCAGGACCGTGCTCTAACCAACTGAGCTAATGGCCCCAGCAAGAAGTATAACTTTTGCCTCGAGCGAGTGTCAAGGTTGTGTTGTGC